>JBMOIA010000202.1:0-3161 GCA_049317565.1 Terrimicrobiaceae bacterium
CGAAAACCTATTTCTTCGAGCCCATCACATTCGAATTCGAAGAATCCAGTTTTGATACCGGGTTGGCATTCAGGTCTCGAACCGCGCGGCCATCGGGAGATCAACCCATTTTGAAGCCCCTCCCTTTGATCGATCTTCGGCCATGGACACTTTAATTTTGTTGATGGCAGGCGGTATCGCCGGGACCGGGGCAATGACACTTTTCCTTCTGCTTCCCCGCTGGCTGGGATGGGCCCATGTCGATGTCATTCGGGCAGGGGGGGCGTTGGTTGTGGGTATGAACAATCGATCCGCCTTTCCCGTGGGCATCGCCATTCACATCGGCATGGGAATCGGCTTCGCGTTTCTTTACTATGGATTCCTGAGTATTTCCTCGCTGCCATTCAACGCCTTAACGGGATTGCTCCTTGGCAGTCTCCACGGCGTGGTAGCCATGTTGCTGGTCTCGATTTTGATCATGGAGCACCATCCGAATGAAAAATATCACAACCGGGGACCCGCCACCGGCCTGGCTCAATTGGGTGCACACATGCTCTATGGAACAATCGTCGGATCTGTAGTGGGTTTGATGCGTTAACCAAACAGCGCACCGGTCGCGCCAACCCTGGAGAAGCCTACGGTTCGGAAAGCGGAATGCCTCCCCCTGCGCGACACATTCGCATTCCCACGCCCTTGCGGAAAAAAAACCACCCCTTAAGTTCCGGAGGGTGGCGGTTCTCTTCCAAAAACCCGGCAAAAGACGCCGCGGCCTGATCCTGGAATTTCTTTGCTCCCGGAGGCTGTGGGTCTGCGTCCTCGCCCTGCTGTTTCTCGGCGGTGTTCTCATGGGAGGCCGGTGGGCCTACGGCAAATGGACCAACCGGCAGAGTTGGAGTCTTGCGTCCCTCGCCGAAACCCAACTCCGCGAAGGGCGGGTGAACGAAGCGCTCATGAGCCTCGAAACCGCCCTGCGCCTGCGCCCCGACCACCCCCACGCCCTCCGGTTGCTCGCGCAGGCCCACACCGCCTCCGGCCAGCGGCAGCAAGCCCTCGCCGCTTGGCAGAAACTCTCCGAGACCAGCCAACTTACCGCCGCCGATGCCGCCTCATACGGGCTGCTCGCGGGCGTCGAGGGGGAGTGGGCTCTCGCCGACCGCATCATCGATAGCTTCAGCATCGGCAACCAAGGCGCGGAAGCCGATCTGCTGCGCGCCAATATCCTCTCCCTGCGCGGCGATACCGACGGCACCGAGGCCTCCCTGCGCCAGGCCGTGGCCAAGGATTCCACCCCGCGCAGCCGTGCGGCCCTGGCCGGCTTCCTCCTTGCCCACCGCCTCAACAGCTCGACCGCCCCAGAAATTCTGACCCTCCACCGCGACCTCATCACCCTTCCCGACGAGACTGGTGCCAATGCGCTCGCCGCCGCCCTCGAGGCACAGATCGTGCCCGCCGCGGAGCGCGCCACTTGGATCGACACCCTCCGCAAACATCCCAAAGCCTCCCCCGCCCTGCTCCTGGCTGCGGATTCCGCCGAGGCCGCCGACGATCCCGCCGCCACACCGCTCCTCGCGGCCAAAGTTTCCGCCAGGCTCGAAAAAGCCCCCGTCGGCGAGCGCCGCCTCGGCTTCCTCTGGCTCGCCCGCCACAACCAACCCGCCCGCGCCCTCCGCCTCGTCACAGTGGACGAAACCCTTGCCGACCCAACCCTCTTCGCCGCATGGATCGAAGCCCTCGCCGACACCGGCCAGTTGGGGCAAATCCCCGAAACCCTCGATCTCCCCGCCAACCCGCTGCCGCCCCAGCGCACCGCCCTCTACCGCGCCCGCACCCTCAAGCTCCTCGGCCGCCCCGCCGAGGCCGACACCGCCTACCAATCCGCCCTCGCCGCCAGCGCCAACTCCACCGCCGACACACTCGCGGCCCTCGCTTACATCCAGGACGCCGGCGAGACCGCCCTCTTCGAGGCCGAGGTTCAAAAACTCCTCGCCGATCCCGCCACCGCCCGCACCGCCTACGAGTCCCTCGTCCCCGTGGTCGCCAAGCGCCGCGACATCCAAGCGATCCGCCGCCTCCACGAACTCGCCCTCGCCTCCCCGGCCCTCCCCCAAAAATTTTCCATCCAAAACGAAATCGACTACTGCGACCTCATCCTCCACCGCCCCGTCGATACCGCCTCCATCGCCAAGCTCGCCCTCCTGAACCCCGGCAACCTCCAATTCCGCACCACCCACGCCCTCGCCCTCTTCCGCGCGGGGGAAAACGCCCAAGCCCTCTCCGAGCTCTCCACCCCAGGCGATCCGGCCGAAAATCCCGCCATCCTCGCCCGCCGCGCCGCCGTCCAGGCCCTCGCCCTCACCGCCAGCGCCGATCCCGTCGAAGCCACAAAAACCCTCGCCGCGCTCGACCCCTTGCTTCTCACGCAGCAGGAAGTCGCCCTCGTCCGCTCCACCCGCCCCACACCAGAAGCCACCACCACCCTCGTCGAACGCACAAAAACCGGCCCCGCCGACACCCGCCTCCAGACCGCCGCCCTCCTCGCCCGCCAACGCGATTTCGCCGCCGCCCTCGAACTCGTCCCCCTCGACGAAGCCATAAAAAACCAGGAACTCCTCCTCCTCTGGCTCGACGCCAACGGCGCCATCGGCCGCTGGGACCAAACCCTCGCCGCCCTCGCCCGCCCCGACAATCCGCTCCCCTCCCACACCACCTACCTCTTCACAGCCCTCGCCCACAAAAAACTCGGCCACCCCGAAAAATCCCGCGCCGCCTTCGACTCCGCCCTCGCCGAATCCGGCGACGACCCGAAAAAACTCCCCGCCACCCTCGCCGCCATCCTGAATGCCGGCGAACCCGCCCTCTTCGCCGAAAACCTCGAAAAACTCAAAGGCCGCCCCGACCTCGCCCGCGCCGCCCTTCCGGTCCTCCTCCCCGCCATCCAGGCCCAGCGCGACTCCGCCCTCACCCTCCGCTTCTACGAACTCACCGCCATCAGCCTGCCCGATCTCCTTCAACTCCCCGCCACTCAAAACGACCTCGCCTACCTCCACCTCATCCTCGGTCGCTCCACACCCCTCGAACCCCTCATCCAGCGCTCCGCCGCCGATCCCGGCAATCTCTCCCTCCTCGCCACCCTCGCCCTTGCACGCCTCCAGGCCGGAGACCCCGCCGCCGCCCTCGCCTCG
>JBMOIA010000203.1:0-3143 GCA_049317565.1 Terrimicrobiaceae bacterium
CGCCGGCCAGGAAAAAACCGTCGAGCGTCTCCAAGTGATGGTGGACGCCGCCAAGGCCCGCGGCGACACGCTCCAGCATATCCTCCTCAGCGGCCCCCCCGGCCTCGGCAAAACCACCCTCGCCTACATTATCGGCAACGCCATGGGCGCCGAAGTCCGCACCACCAGCGGACCCATGATCGAAAAAGCGGGCGACCTCGCCGGCCTCCTCACGAACATCGAGCGCGGAGGCATCCTCTTCATCGACGAAATCCACCGCCTCCAGCCCGCCATCGAGGAATACCTCTACCCGGCCATGGAGGACTTCAAACTCGACATCGTCATCGACCAGGGGCCCAGCGCCCGCACCGTCAGGCTCAACCTCGCTCCGTTCACCCTCATTGGCGCCACCACCAGGGCCGGCATGATTAGCGACCCCCTCCGCTCGCGCTTCGGCATGAATTGCCGCCTCGACTACTACCCCTCCGAAACCCTCGCCAAAATCGTTTCCCGCAGCGCCGGCCTGCTCTCAAGCGAACTCGAATCCGGTGCCGACCTCGAGATCGCCCGCCGCGCCCGAGGCACACCCCGCATCGCCAACAACCTCCTCCGCTGGGTCCGCGACTACGCCCTCGTCCGCGCCGGCGGCCGCATCACAGCCGAAACCGCCGCCGCCGCCCTCGCCATGCTCGACATCGACGCCGACGGCTTCGACGAAATGGACAAGCGCATCCTCGAAGCCGTCATCGGCCTTTTCGACGGCGGCCCCGTCGGCCTCAACAGCCTCGCCGTCGCCATCGGCGAGGAGCCCGGCACCATCGAGGAAGTCCACGAGCCCTACCTCATCATGCAGGGCTACATCAAACGCACCGCCCAGGGCCGCGTCGCCATGGCCAAGGCCTACAAAAAAATCGGCCTCGAACCCCCGAAAAAAAACCCCGGCGCCCAAGGCGACCTCTTCGGGGAAAACTGAGCACCGGCACGAAAAAATGGGCACCACCATCGAATTTGCCGTCCCACTGCCAGTGCTGAAACACGGTGGCGACATAGCCCTCGGGAGGAAAATATCATTCCCAGGCACATGAACAAAACACACCCCTCCCCGCTCGACCTGCCCGATTTCACCGAACCGCAGCGCGAACCGCCCGCGCCGGCTGATTTCGAATCCGTCGTGCGCGAAGGCACCCCGTTCGTCAAATACTACCTCGAAAACCACGACTCCCCCGAGGCCCGCTTCCTTTCGAAAAACCCCGAGCCGTTCTCGCTGTGAAAACCATCCATCGCGCTGAAAGAGGGGGGCATGGCCGTCCCGGCCGTGCAGAGACTGGCGTTCTTTTCGCGACTGGCCCTGAGGAACCACCGAGTATTGCGCCACACACAGGCGGGACGCCCCATACCGTTGCCATGAGCAGAAAGTCCAGGAGGGTCCTGCTTGTCAGGACCGGAGCAGCATTCGCAAACACAGTGATTTCGGCTCTGACAAGCAGAGCCCTCCTCCTCGCCGCCGTTCTCCTTGCGCTCCCGTCCACCATCCACGCCGAAACCCTCCGCGTCGGCATTCACGAAAAGCCACCCTACGCCCTGAAAAACCCGGACGGCTCCTGGTCCGGCCTCGGCGTCGAAGTGTGGAGGGCCATCGCGGCGGACGCGGACCTCGAATACGATTTCGTCGAGACGCCCTACGAATCCATCATCCCCGGCATCGCCGCCGGAAATCTCGATGCCGGCGTGGGCGAGATGGAGGTCAGCGCTGATGCGGCGCAGGATGTGGATTTCACCCAGCCCTATATTATTTCCACAGTCGGCGTCGCCCTCCCCGCACGCAGCCTCGGCGAGGCATGGAAGCAGGCCCTGTCCGAGTTCATGTCCTGGAGCATGGCCCGCCTCTTCCTCGGCATCCTCGCCGCGCTTCTCATCGTGAGTATTCTCGTTTGGCTCGCGGAGCGGCGCCACCACACCGGGCACTTCCGCGGCGGCATTCACGGCTTCGGCTCCGCATTCTGGTTCTCCGCCGTCACCATGACGACGGTCGGCTACGGCGACAAAACCCCCTCCACATTCCTCGGCCGCGCCATCGCCATTGCCTGGATGCTCGTTGGCGTCCTGCTCGTCTCCGCCTTCACGGCCACTGTCACCGCCAGCATGTCCGCCACCCGCATCGGCGGATCACTCTCCAGCATCATCAATGTCCACAATCTCACCTGCGGCGTCCTCGCCGGCTCGGGCACGGAAAAAATCCTCCGCAATATCGGCATCAACACCATCGCCTTCGAGGACCTGCGCACCGCCCTCGCGGAACTCGGCTCGAAGCGCATCCAGGCCGTCGTCGCGGACCGCCAGAGCCTCCTTTATTACCAGCGCCACAGCGGCAGCCCCGCGCCCGTGCTGCACATGCGGATCGCGGATTTGACGCTCCGCGAAACCTTCATCGCCATCCCCGTCCGCAAAGGCCAGGGCAACTACGAAAAAATCAACCAGGCCCTTCTGGACTTCACATCCTCGCCCTCGTGGGAGGCACTCCTGAAGCAATGGACTGGTCCGGACAGCACCCGTCTTTGATCGGCACAGTCTGAACTTTTTCCCTGTTTGGGGTTGCGAAGCCCGCGCGCTTTGGTATTCAACACCGCTCCGTTTCGCGGGACTGCTTCCGTCGGGGACCAGCAAAAGCGCACCCGGCCCGGCTATCGCCGCCCGCTCGGATTCGATACCATCTAACTACACATGCCGCCCGCACCGACCATCGCCGCCGCACTCACGCTCGACGCCCCGGCCATTTTCCTTTCTCAAGACGGCGAATCCTTCATCGATTGGCTCTCGAATTCCGTTCTGCTCGGCGCCGTGGTCGTCACGCTCATCGTCTGGTTCGCCCGCAGCGCCACGAAAAACCTCTCCGTCGTCCCCGGCCCGAAGCAGAATTTCTTCGAAGCCATCGTCCAAGGGCTCTACGACCTCATTGAAAGCGTGGTCGGCGCGCACATGGTCGCCCGTGTTTTTTCCCTCCTCGCGACGCTGTTCATCTTCATCATCGTCTCGAACTGGTTCGGCCTCCTCCCCGGCGTGGGCTCGATCGGCTGGGGCCACGAGACCCCGAAAGGCTTCGACATCACCGCCCCGCTCCTCCGCCCGGCCACCGCGGACCTCAACGGCACCCTCGCCATGGCCAC
>JBMOIA010000204.1:0-3139 GCA_049317565.1 Terrimicrobiaceae bacterium
TGGGTCGCCCGCTACATCCTCATGCGCCTCTGCGAGGAGTATGGCGTGGATGTGAACTTCCATTGCAAACCGCTCGGCAAGGATTTCGACTGGAACGGCTCCGGCATGCACTCGAATTTCTCGACCAAGCACCTGCGCGAAGTCGGCGGGAAGGAATACTTCGAGAAGCTCATGGCCGCATTCGACAAATACAAAAACGAACACATCGCGGTTTACGGGCCGGACAACCACCTCCGCCTCACCGGGCTCCACGAGACCCAGTCGATCGACAAATTCAACTACGGCATCGCCAACCGCGGCGCCTCCGTCCGCGTCCCGCACAGCTTCGCCAACAACGGCTACAAGGGCTACCTTGAGGACCGCCGCCCGAATTCGCAGGGCGACCCCTACAAGATCGCCAGCCGCATCCTGCAAACGATCGCCACGGTTCCGACCAAGTAACCGCCGGCAGTAAGATCATAAAAACAAGGCGCCGCCCGGGAAACCGGGCGGCGTTTTTCTGTGGGCTTGACCCGCGCCCCCGGCAAGGCCCATTGTGCTCCCCTTCAAAAAGCCAACCACACATGCTTAAAAAACTTCTTATTTTCTCGATCGCCGCGACATCCCTCTGCATCGCCACTCCGGCGCAGGCCCAGATGAAGGTCGGAACGCTCGATATGAACGCGATCTTCACCCAGTATTTCCGCACCAAGGACGCCGAGACGAAACTCAACGAGGCGCGCGCCGCGGCGAAAAAGGAACTCGATGGCCGTCTGGAGACGCTCAAAAAAGCGATGGACGACATCAACAAGATCAACACGGATCTCGAGAAGCCCGAACTCAGCAAGGACGCGAAGGACAAGGCCAACAAATCCCGCGACGAAAAGGTCGCCGAGGCCCGCAATCTCGACCGCGAAATCGCGGAATTCCGCGGCACCCGCGAGCGCCAGCTTCAGGAGCAGTTTGTCCGGATGCGCAAGGACATCATCGACGACATCATGAAGGTCGTCACCGACAAGGTGAAGAATGCCGGATACGATCTGGTCTTCGACAAGTCCGGCATGAGCATGGGTCAGGTGCCTGTGTTGGTTTACTCCTCGGCCTCGATGGATTTCAGCAAGGATATCATCGACACGCTGAACAAGAACGCGGGCAAGGCGACCACTCCGGCGAACTGACGATGAGGCTCCGCGAGATCGCCGGGCATCTCCATGCCCGCGTGGCTCCCGACGCCGCGGATCCCGAAATTGTCGGCGTGGCTTCACTGGCCGACGCCAATCCCGGCGACATTTCTTTTTTCGGAAACCCGAAATACCTCGGGGCGCTCCGCAAGTCGCGGGCCTCTGCGGTTCTGGTTCCGGAGAATTTCACAGAGGAACCCGGTCCGGTCATGTTGCGTGTGCCGAATCCGGCGGAGGCCTTCGCCGCGGTGCTGCCATTTTTCACCCCGAAGCCGCTGGTGCATCCGCCGGGAATCCATCCCACGGCGGTGGTTTCCCCCGAGGCAACTGTGGGACCCGATTGCGCGATCGGGCCGTTTGTTGTCATTGAGGCCCAGGCCAAAATCGGGGCTCGCTGTGTGGTCCAGGCGCACTCGTTCATCGGCCAGGAGAGTGTGCTCGGCGAGGAATGCCATATTCATCCGAATGTGACCGTGCGCGAGCGCTGCAAGATCGGCAGCCGCGTGATTCTGCATTCGGGTGTGGTGATCGGGGCGGACGGATTCGGCTACGAATTCCGCGAAGGCCGCCAACAAAAAATTCCCCAGACCGGAACCGTGCAGATCGACGATGATGTGGAGATCGGAGCGAATTCCGCTGTGGATCGAGCGCGCTTCGGCAGGACATGGATTCAGAAGGGCACGAAAATCGACAACCTCGTCCAGATCGGACACAATGTGACGATCGGCGAGCACTCCGTCCTCTGCGCGCAGGTCGGAATCTCCGGCAGCACACGCATCGGGAATTATGTCACGCTGGCTGGAAAAGTCGGCCTCAGCGGCCACATCGAAATCGGCGACAAGGTTATGATCGGTGCGATGTCGGGATTGGCCAAAAATGTTCCCTCGAACACGATCATGTTCGGCGCGCCCGCCCAGCCGATTCGCGAATACAAGGAGAACTACGCGTTGTTGAAAAACATCCGTAAGCTTTACGACCGCGTGAAGGCGCTCGAGGGCAAGGCCGCCGGGTGAGTCGGGTTTTTCTACCGCCTCAGAGCGGGAGGGTTTGGTAGTCGAGGCACAGAAAGATGGTGAGCGGTGTGCCGTCGGGGAGTTTGAGTCGGCGGACGGGTTGGACCTCGGCGAAGGCGCCTTTGATTGTTTGGGGTAGGCTGCTGCCGAGGTAGAGGGCGTTGCGGCCGATGAAGGGGTTGATGCCTTTTTGCTCGGTGAAGAATTCGTTGCCGGGCTGGTCGGTTTCGATGAAATCCGCGTAGGACGGCCAGATGCCGAACTGGCTGGTGAGCGCGGGGGACTCGTGGACGAACACGGGCGGGTAGGCGGTGGGCGAGGCGGCCTTGAAGAATGTGGAGAGGATCGAGGCCTGTGCGGCATTTTCGGCGACAAGGAATCCGCCGCCGTCGCTGGCGGGCATCTCGCGTGTGGTTTCGTGAACCTGTGAGGCGATGGACGACCAGACCGCACGCATGAGACCGGCTTCGCGCAGGTGGATAAGCGAGGAGAAGAGCGCAATCGCAATGACAAGCGAGCCGGCTGTGGGTGTCCAACGCCAGCGGGAGGCGGCGGCTGCCGCGAAGATGGCGAGCGGGGCACAGGCGAACCAGGCGCCGCCGGAGGGACCGCGGCCGAGCAGGGAATTGTAAATGGCCCATGCGGCTGCGGGGCCGCAAGCGCATAGGAGGAATCGGGCTTGGGCGTCTTTGCGCGCCGCCAAGGCGAGCAAAGGCAGCGCCGCTACAAGCAGGATGGCGGCGGGCAGGGAAAACTCCCGGATGTAGGCGAAGAGTTCCGGCCCCCAGAAGGACGGGCGCGGGGTCCACAGCGTTTGCAGCGTGCCGCCGGCGATCGGAATCCACTCGAGCTTGGCATTCCACACGAGCGGGAACCAGAGCGCCGCGGCCGGGAGCAACAGCAATGGCAGTAATGCGGCAAGGTCCGGCATTTTTTTTCGCGCGAGCGGAATGAGGAGGGCGATGG
>JBMOIA010000205.1:0-3126 GCA_049317565.1 Terrimicrobiaceae bacterium
AATGGCGGCGAATTGAGGCTCGCGACAAATACCAACACGACTTTTTTGGGAACAAACATCTCCGTGGGCGGCGATGCGAGTATTACGACAACCCGTGCATCCGGCACCACAGACCATCCGTTGCAGACAGTGGGGAATATCTCAATCGGCGCGAATACGCTGACGGTTAGGGATGCGGATGCCTTATCGACAACTGGCAATGCGGTGGTTCAGACGGGGGCGGTGACTTTAACGGGCAATGCGGTTTTCAACGTAGTGAACACATCGAATGCCGATGCGGTCTTGAAACTGGGAGCGGTGGGACAATCGGGCGGGGCGCGGGGATTTTCTAAGACCGGCAATGGCACGCTGGAGTTGACGGCGGACAGTTCGTATTCGGGCAACACGACGGTTTCCGGCGGTCTATTGCTGGCGAATGCGGCTGCCACAGGCACCACGGTGAATGTGCAATCCGGCGGCACGCTGGGAGGCAATGGGACGGTGGGGGGAGTCAGGTTGCAATCCGGCGGCACGCTCTCGCCGGGGAATTCGCCGGGCATGCTGACCGTGGCTGGCGATGCGACTTGGGAGGGCGGTGCGAATTACAATTGGCAGGTCGCCGCGCTTAGTCAGAATGCTTCCGACCAAATCTCCAAGGGCATCAACTGGGACTACTTCAGCGTGAATGGAACTCTGAATCTATCCGGACTGAACACTAACAAGCTCAACTTCAACCTTTGGAGTCTGTCCTCTGTGAATCCGGACACGAACGGCTTGATTGCCGGTTGGCCCGGTAATGGGACCAATACCTGGGCCATCGCGGGCGCTGGCAGCGGAATCCGCCTCAATGGCACGCTGCTTTCGGCTAACACAGATTATAGTTCGCTTTTCAATATCAACTACGCCCCCACGAACGGTGCCGGGGGCTTGCTGCCGATGGGCTCGAGTTTCCAGATCATCACGCTGGCGAATGCGAACACGCTGTATCTCTTCGCCTCCTCCGCGGCGATTCCCGAGCCCGGCCAGGTGGCCGCTTCCGTGCTGCTTCTCACGCTGGCGGGGAGTTATTGGCTGTGGAAACGCCGGCGCGCCGCTTCGAAAAACCCGCCCCCGCTGCCCGGCGCAGCGGTGTAGGTTTGGCCGGCACCTACCGGAGCGGAGGGCGCGGACGGAAATCCAGGGAGACATCACGAAGCCATGTATTCCACCGGTCCCAGAGGTCTTGATCGTGCCATCAGGTCCCTTGTGGAGATGCGGGTCTCCACGGAATTCTGGAAGCGGTTTTTCAAAGTCTATCTCTGGATCGCCTGCGCGATTTTCCTGTTGGGCTGGGGCGGCAAGGAACTCGTCGTGTGGGGTCATGAAAAATTGTGCCAACGGCAGAGTCGCATCCTGACGGGCCAGGCGGAGACGGCTTTGCGCGAGCTGCGGGGCGTGGAGGCACGCATGGCGATCGAAACAGCGATCCGCCTCGATCCTGGAAACACCCGTGCGTTGCGTTTGATGGCGGGCATTCAAGAGGCCTCGGGGCAGGGCCAGGATGCCATGATTACTTGGCAAAAGCTCGTTGACCGGGAGGGATTGTCCCTGGCCGATGTGCCTGAATACGCGCGCCTCGCGGCGAAATTGCAGGACTGGGAGATCGCCGACCGGCTTGTGGACTCGGTAAGCGCGGGCGAACCCTCGTCCATGCCGCACATTCTGCGTGCGGAGTTGCAAGTGATCCGTGGCGATCTCGATGGTGCCGAGAAGTCGTTGCGCCAGGCCGTTTCGATCGATGGCGGCGCCGAGGAGCGCGCGGTGCTTGTGCGGTTCCTGCTGATCTACCGGAGGACTCCGGAGTTCGCGCCCGAGAAATACGAATTGCTCAAGGGCCTTTCCTCCGATCCCGGCCAGATCGGGGCGCTCAGCCTCACTTCAGCTCTCGAGAACAACCTCGTTCCCGATGCGGAATTGGATGGATGGATCACCCGGCTCAACCAGCACCCGAGAGCCACTCCCGCCATGCTGCTCGTGGCCGACAGTGCCCGTGTGCGGTTTGACCCGGAGTCGAAGCCCCTCGTCGCCGCCCGGCTTTTCTCGCGGCTCGGGAAGGCGCCGTTCGATGCCCGGGCCGCGGGCCTCCAATGGCTTTTGGCCGCGGGCGAGCCGGACCTTGCGGCCAAGCTCGTTACCCGTGACGAGGCGCTTGGGGACCCTGCGGTTTTTGTGAAATGGATCGATGCGCTTTCCGCATCGGGGCGGCGTTGGGAGGTTCTGGAAGTTCTCTCCGACGAACGCAACCCCCTGCCGAGCATCCAGACGCGGCTTTATCAAGCGAACACCTTGAAACTCCTCGGCCGCCGCCAGGAGGCACACGAGTTCTACAAAAAAGTGCTCGAATGGAGTTTCGATAAGCCCCAGGCGCGGATCAAAGCGATGACATACATCTACCTCGCCGGCGAGAACCGGCTTTTCGAGTGGGCGTTGCGTCCGCTTCTGCAGGTGCCTGGGGCTGGCCGCGCGGCGCTGCGGGCATTTCTTCCAGTGGCGCAGTCCCTTCGCGACATCCATCAAACGCGCCGCCTCCACGAACTCGCGCTGGAGGAGGGGAGCCTGCCGCAGGTCCACCACTTGAAAAACGAACTCGCCTATTCTGACCTCATTCTCGGCAGGGAGGTCGGGGGCGAACAAATCGGCCTTCTCGCCTCCTTGAACCCCGACGACCTCCCGCTGCGGCTGACCTGGGCCTTGTTCCTGCTGAGGCAATGGGACGGCATCGCCGCCGCCGCGGAGTTGGAGGATTGTGAGCGAATTCCGAACAGCGATCCGCTGCTCGCCGCCCGGTTGGCGATGCTCAAGGCCGCCGCGCAAGCCGCCAACGGCCAGCGCGCCGAGGCCTTGAAGATCCGGGGAAATCCGAAACTCGACATCCTGAGTTTTCAGGAAAACGCCTTCCTCAAGCATGTGCTCCTGTTCCCGCTGAACCGCGAAGTCAACCGCACGGGCATTCCCGTGCCGCCCCCCGCTCCGGCGATTCCAGAAAACCAGTAGCGCCCTATTTTTTTGTTGGTCGCGGGCGGCGGGATTACCCAAACTTGACGTCTGCGTTCCAAACCATGAGCCGCAAATCCCAAAACAGCCTTGTCAAAAATGTCGCCGCCATTG
>JBMOIA010000206.1:0-3124 GCA_049317565.1 Terrimicrobiaceae bacterium
TGTCCACATCCATCACGAACCCGTGCGTGAGCACCGTGCGGTAGGGCGCCTTGCCGTTCAGCGCGACGGATGTCATGAGCGAACTTTGAAACCACCCGCGGTGCTGGTCGGTCGCCTCGAGGTAAAGGTCGGCGGGAAACGCCAACTCCGATCGCTGGCGCAAGACCGTCTCATGGCTCAACCCCGAATCGATCCACACATCGAGCGTGTCGTTGCGCCGAGTGGAACCGGCCGGCAACCCGACAAGCCCGCACCATGCGGCGTCATCGAGTTCGAACCAGGAATTCGTCCCTTTTTCGGAAAACACATCCGCGACCTTGCGCACCACCGCCGCATCGAGGATCGGCTCGCCCTTGGCATCGTAGAAAACCGGCAGCGGCACGCCCCATGTCCTCTGGCGCGAGATGCACCAGTCGGGGCGCGATTCGACCGTTCCCCGGATGCGGTTGCGCCCCCAATGCGGAATCCATTGCGTGGCGTCCACCTCGCGCAGGGCGTCCTCGCGCAGACCGTCGATCCGGATGAAAAACTGCTCCACCGCGCGGAAGAGGATCGGCGTCTTCGAACGCCAGCAGTGCGGATAGTCGTGCAGGTAGTCCGCATGCGCCAACAGCGCGCCGCGGTCCGAAAGGATTTTCAAAACCTCTGCATTTCCCTGGTCGAGCACATGCAGGCCGACCAAGCCCGGCACGCCGCACTCGTCCGTGAATTTCCCGAAATCGTCCACCGGCGAGAGGACATCGAGCCCGTGCGCTTGACCGGCCGTGTAGTCGTCGGCGCCGTGCCCCGGAGCGATGTGCACCTGGCCGGTGCCTTTTTCCATCGTGACAAAATCCGCCGTGATGACCGGCACCTCGCGGTCCAAAAACGGGTGCCGCGCCTTGGACCCCGCCAAATCCGTGCCGGAAAATTCGCGCAAAACCGCACCGCCAGAGGATTGTGTTTCGGCAAGGAATGCCTCGAACAGAGCGTTCGCCACCACCACCCGCCTCTTCGTGCCGTCAGCTCCCGAGACCTCGCGCAGCGAATACTTTTCCTGAGGGTGGACCGCGATCGCGAGGTTCGCCGGAAGCGTCCATGGAGTCGTCGTCCAAATGACAAAAGCCCCGCCCGCATCACCCACCGGTCCGCCCGCGGCGGCGAAAGCCACATGCACGGCAGGGTCCTTGCGCTCGGCATACTCGACCTCGGCTTCGGCGAGCGCCGTGTGCGCGCCAGTGCTCCACAACACCGGCCGTTTTTTCCGGTAAACGAGCCCCGCCTCGACGAAGCGCGCAAACGCCCGGATCATCCCGGCCTCATAGGCGGGATCGAGCGTGAGGTAGGGGTTTTCCCAATCGCCGAGCACGCCGAGCCTCTTGAATTGCCGCCGCTGGATATCAATGAACTTCCGCGCGTATTCCTCCGACTTCCGCCGAACCTCCGCCGGCGCCAGGCCGGCCGAGCTTTTCACCACGCGGAATTCGATCGGCAGGCCATGGCAGTCCCACCCCGGCACGAACGGCGCGCGAAAGCCCGCCATCGTCTTCGACTTCACCACGAAATCCTTCAGCACCTTGTTGAGCGCTGTCCCCATGTGCACATCGCCGTTCGCGAACGGCGGACCATCGTGCAGCACATACGCGGGTGCCCCCTGGCGCCGCTCCTGGATTTGCGCGTAGAGACCCTCCGACTCCCACTTCGCTAAAATCTCCGGCTCCCGCTGCGCGAGTCCCGCCTTCATCGGGAAATCGGTTTTCGGAAGGTTGACCGTATTCTTGTAGGCGCTCATGCGAAAAGGCGGAGAGGAGTATCAGCCTGCGCACACACGGTCAACGCCCCCAGCCTTCAAGCGGGTTTTCACCCACCACAGGCGCCTCCGATTATTGTTGTCACACGCGGCCCATCTGACAGATTCCCCGCGGCTACCAGCCTGGAAAGGAGGGGAAATACATACTATGAAATTCGCATCCATCGCAGCCGCCGTGGCTCTTGCGGTCGCCGCTCTCGGCCTTGGCGCATGCGCCAGCAAGCCGGCTCCGGCTCCTGCTCCGAGCAGCATCGGAACGGCCAAATAATGCCGTCCATTAAGGCCGGGCGGAACGCGCTTCCGCCCGGCCTTTTACTTTGTTAGCAAAATGTCCGCACCCACAGTGAAAAGGAAACCCATCCAAAACCCGGCGCCCCTCGTTGGCATCGCCATGGGCAGCCGTTCGGACTGGGCGACGATGAAGGAATCCGCGGCTCTCCTGAAAAAACTCGGCATCCCCCACGAGTCGCGCGTCGTTTCCGCCCACCGCACGCCAGACCTTATGGCAGACTACGCGAAATCCGCAGAGTCCCGCGGCCTCCGCTGCATCATCGCAGGCGCAGGCGGCGCCGCCCACCTGCCGGGAATGCTCGCCGCCCACACGCCAGTGCCAGTTCTCGGCGTTCCGGTGGAATCCCACGCCTTGCGGGGCCATGATTCCCTCCTCTCCATAGTCCAAATGCCGGCCGGCATCCCGGTCGCCACTTTCGCCATCGGCAACGCCGGCGCCGTCAATGCCGCCCTGTTCGCAGCCGCCATCCTCTCGCGCGAATTTCCCGCCGTCCGCAAGGCCCTCGCCGCCTTCCGAAAAACACAGACGGAACAAGTCCTCTCCGCCCGGCTCGATTGAAAACCCGCACCGCCACGCCCAGGGACGGACTCGATGAAGCCCTCTCCTTGCTGGCCGCGGGGGAACCGGTCGCCCTCCCGACCGAAACTGTTTACGGCCTCGCCGCCGATGCCCTCAACCCCTCCGCCTGCGCGAAAATTTTCGAGGCAAAGGATCGCCCGCTCTCGGACCCCCTCATCGTCCACCTCCCTTCCGCCGATTGGCTGCCGCGCATCGCCCGCCCCACACCGCTCGCCGATGCCCTTGCAGAAAAATTCTGGCCCGGTCCGCTCACGCTTGTTCTCCCGCGAAATCCCGAGGTCCCCGACATCGTCACCGCCGGCCAGGAAACCGTTGCCGTCCGCCAAAGCGCCCACCCCGACTTCGCCCTCGTCGCCTCGCGCTTCGGGCGCCCACTCGCCGCCCCCAGCGCTAATCGCTTTGGCCGCATCAGCCCCACCACCGCGGCCCATGTGGAGGCTGAACTCGGAGGACGAATCCCACTC
>JBMOIA010000207.1:0-3109 GCA_049317565.1 Terrimicrobiaceae bacterium
CCAACGCCGGTGACATGGTTGAGGAGGAGGCGGAAGAGGTCGCGCTCGCCGGAACTCATGAACCCGTAGAGCACATGGGCGTCCTCCCGCACGGCAAGGTGGGTGAGGATTTTCACAGGCGAGCCGGGTGCGGGCAGCCGCTCGAAACTTGATATGGGAATGAGCACTTGGTAGCCGACGCCATGGACATTGACGACGATTTGGGTGGGAAGGGCCTCGGCCAATGTGCCTTCGAGGAATGCGATCATGGGGAGCTTGTTTAACAGAGCGGCGGTGAAAGTCCCAAGCGTGTTGTTCCTGATCCTCGCGGCGGGGCTCGCGCATGCGGATGTGTGGGTGCTCTCGGTCGAGCCGTCGTTCACCGAATCCAAGATGCGGCGACCGATCGAGGGATCGCGCCGCACGGTCATCGCGGTCTCGCGGTTGGTGGACGGGGAAATCGAACCGCTCACCCGTGAGCAGAAAAAATCCGTGCACATGACCTTCGACCAAATCCGTGGCGAAGCGCTGAAGACCGCCAAGGCGACGCTGGAAAAGCTCGAGCCCCGTTTTTTCAGGGACAAGAATAAGGTCGTCACGCACGCGGTGCTGGAGTCGGAGGATCCGCTGACGGCGTCGTGCGTGTTGGCGCCCGGGTTTGCGGAGCGTTTCCGGGACACGCTCGGTCCGGATTTGCTCGTTGCCATGCCCAACCGCAACACGGTGCTGGTTTTTTCAAGGCAGGATGTCCAGCACCTGCGCCTGGCGGAGGCCGTGATCGACGCCTACCTCTCCTCGAACTACCGCGTGAGTCGCGAAATTTTCGCGCTCGAAAACGAGCGGTTGCGCTCGCTCGGTGTGCTGCGTTAGCGCTTGCCAGTCGCGGCGCGTGCTGTCAGAAGGCGGCATATGGTCGGTGACATCGCGCGCGTCCTTTACCACGAGTCCACAATCCTCAGCCGCCTTGACGAATTGGCGCACCGGATCACGGAGGACTATTCGAACAGGGAGGTCACGGTCGTCTCCATTCTCAACGGCAGCATCATTTTCATGGCGGATTTGTTGCGGCGCATCCCGCTGCCGCTGCAGCTCGATTCCTGGAGCGTTTCGAGTTACCATGGCACGAAGTCGCGCGGGCAAATCAACTTCAGGCAAAGCCAGATCGCCGATGTGCGCGGGCGCCATGTGCTGCTCCTCGACGACATCCTCGATAGCGGGCTCACCCTGCAGGCGATCAAGGAGCGCTTGGCCGCCGAATCCGGCGCCGCCAGCATCAAATCCTGCGTCCTGCTGCGCAAAAATGTGCAGCGGAATGTGGATGTGGAGGCCGATTATGTGGGATTCGACATTCCGAACGAGTTCGTGGTCGGCTACGGGCTCGACTACAATGAGCGCTACCGGAACCTGCCTTTTATCGGCGTTTTGAAAGAGGACGCGATCCGACGGCACGCCCTCTGACACAGGCGCCGCGGGTGGCCGGGGGTTCGGTAGCCGGGTCGGTTTTGTGAACCGGGGGACTGCGTGCCTGCGGCATTTTTTCCAAAAAAATTCTCCTTTTTCGGAAAATTGGAGCGAAAGTTGCTGGCTCGTTTGACCGCTATGAATCACGCCATGCCACACCAAGGGGCCGCCGGCCTTTACAATCCCGAGTTGGAGCACGATGCCTGCGGCGTCGGCTTTGTCGCCCAGATCAGTGGCAAGCGCTCGAACGCCGTCCTCCAAACCGCGCTCACCTCGATTTGCAGCCTCATGCACCGCGGCGCGCTCGACGCGGACGCCAAGACCGGCGATGGCGCGGGCGTCTGCACCCAGATTCCCTACAAACTCCTCGCTCCAGAAGTTGCCCGCCTCGGGCACACGCTTTACAACCCCTCCGATCTCGGCGTGGGCGTGATGTTCCTGCCCGCCGACAACAAATATGCCGCCGCGCGCGCCCGTGCGATTACCGAGGAGGTTTTGAAGAAGCGCGAATTGTTCGTCTTCGGCTGGCGCGAAGTTCCCATCAACGACCATGTCCTCGGCGAAAAGGCGCAATCGACCATGCCCCTCATCGAGCATGTGCTTGTCGGCCGCCCTGCCGGCATGTGGGACGACGACTACGAGCGCCGGCTTTTCCTGGCGCGCAACGAGATCGAGGACCGCGCCGCCGCCGACAAGATCGCCGGGTTCTACATTCCGTCATTCTCCCACCGGACCATTGTCTACAAGGGACTGCTGGTCTCCGCCTCGCTGGAAAAATTCTACCCCGACCTTTCGAACGAGGACTACGAGACCGCGATCGCGCTGTTCCACCAACGCTACAGCACGAACACCTTCCCCACCTGGCCGCTCGCCCAGCCGTTCCGCATGCTCGCGCACAACGGCGAGATCAACACCGTGCGCGGCAACCGCAATTGGATGCACGCCCGCGAGGCCGAATTGCAGGCCGATTTCTGGGGCAAGGACATCGACCTCCTGAAACCGATCATCCAGCCCGGCGGATCGGATTCCGCGAGCCTCGACAACGCGGCCGAAGTCCTCGCCATGAGCGGCCGCGGCATCCTGCACGCGATGACGATGCTCGTTCCGCCCGCCTACCGGTCGGACCCGCACCTCCCGCAGGATCTGAAAGATTTTTATTTCTACCACCGTTGCTTCAGCGAACCGTGGGACGGCCCTGCTGCGCTGGCATTCACCGACGGCGTGATCGCGGGCGCCTGCCTCGACCGCAATGGCCTGCGCCCCGCCCGTTACAACATCACCACCGACGGGCTTTTCGTCATGGCCTCCGAGGTCGGCGGCTCCAAGTTGGACCAACTCGAGGTTGTTGAAAAAGGCCGCCTCGCTCCGGGCGAGATGATCGCCGTGGACACCGCCGCCGGGAAGCTCCTGCGCGACGCCGATATCAAATCCGCCCTCGCCGCGCGCCAGCCCTACGGCAAGTGGATCGCCGAAAACCTCACCGCCCTTCCGCAACTCGCCGAGAAGGACATCCCTGCGCCGTCCGGCGACCTCGACATCCTCACGCTCACGCAGCGCCAGATGGCGTTCGGCTACTCGTCCGAGGAAGTGGACATGATCATCAAGCCCATGTTGAAGGACGGCGCCGAAGCCGTCGGCTCGATGGGCGACGACACCCCGCTCGCGGTGC
>JBMOIA010000208.1:0-3057 GCA_049317565.1 Terrimicrobiaceae bacterium
CTGGTAAACACGGCTGACGGGATTCGCCATGCTGCCATGCCCGAATCCTTGGAACGCCGTGGCCAAGAGTGTGGCCCCGGCGAGGAGGAGTTTTTTTACTTTCATTGTTGGATGGATTTTTACGGCACCGACATGCGCCACAGCGGCGGCATACAGGGTCCATGTTGAAAGACAGCGCCCCCGCGGCGTTGCTCGGAGAACTCGATCAACCGGCCGGGAAAGTCGGTGAATCGGCGCAAGAAAAAGCGTTGGTCGCCCCGTGGCGGCGTGCGAAAACGGGCGTCACTACATGAGCGCCACCCAACTGCCACCGGCCGGAGTGCGCGGCTTTTTCGCCCGCGGGTGGGCGTTCTGGCAGATGAACCTTTTTTTCTGGGGATTCTACGGGGCGATGGCTTTCGGCGTGCGGCTGGCCCTCGGTCAAACAATGTGGCAGGCAGCGGCCTTCACCTTGCTGCTCGAGGGCACTTGCCTTCTGCTCTCTCTGGTTTTGCGGTATTTCTACCGGCGCGCGAACCGTGTGTTCGGTCTCGTGCCGGCGGTGTTGCTCATCATGCTGAGCCTTGCGGCGTCGTTGGCACAGGGGGCGCTGGCTTCGGCCTTCACGGTCTGGACCGGATGGCACAACCCGATGTTCGATTTTTTCGTCACTACGGCAGTGAGGCTGTTCGTGATGTGGACGACCTTCATGGCGTGGAGCCTCGGCTATTACTGGCTGTGGGCGGACACCGAGCGCTCGCGGGAATCCGAGCGGCGGGAGGAGGCCGAGCACGGTGCCCAGCGCATGGAGTTGCTCATGCTGCGGGCGCAGCTCGACCCCCATTTTCTTTTCAATTCCCTCAACGCAATCGCGGCCGAAATCCCGGCGCATCCCGATGCCGCCGTGGACATGGTGAACGAGCTCTCCGACTACCTGCGCTACTCGCTCGACCATCGAAGGGATCCGTTCGTTCCGCTCTCCGCCGAGATCCGCGCGATGGAGGCTTACCTGCGCATCCAGCATGCCCGCTTTGGCGATCGGCTCCGGTTTTCCATCGACATGGCGCCGGAAACCGCCTCGCGCGCAGTGCCCTGTTTCATTCTTCAACCATTGGTCGAGAACGCTGTGAAATACGGTCTGGTCCACCTTGGCGGGGGTCTGCTCGAAGTTTCCCTTTCAGCCAAGCGCGTCGGCGGGCATCTCGAAATCCATGTGTGCAACACAGGCACTCTCCGCCCGCCGGACCCGGCACGAACCGGTGTGGGACTGGAAACACTCCGCCGCCGTTTGGAAATCCACTATCCGGGTCGGCATGCGTTCGCACTCGAGGAAACCGGGAGCGGGGTCGTGGCGAAATTGAATTTGGAGGGCGAGCCATGCTCCGCGTGATGATCATCGACGACGAGCCGCTCGCGCGGCAGGGGCTCCGCCAAATGCTCGAAGCCATCACGGGCGTCGAGGTCTGCGGCGAGGCGGAGGGCTTGCGCGAAGCCGTGGATGCGATCTCCGCGCTGAGGCCAGATGGATTGTTTCTGGACATCGAAATGCCCGGCGGGGGCGGGTTCGAACTTCTGTCCCGGCTGGAAAATCCGCCGCCGGTGGTTTTTTTCACGGCGCACAGCGAGTTCGCCGCACGGGCGTTCGATGTGCAGGCAGTGGATTATTTGTTGAAACCGGTTCGCCGCGATCGTCTCCGTATCGCGCTCGAGCGCCTGCGCGAGGCCTCTGCCCCGTATGGTGATGGGGACCGGATTTGCCTCCGCACTCCGGGACGCACACTCGTCGCGCCGCTGGAAAAAGTCGTTTTGTTCGAGGCCGAAGGGGATTTCACGCGTGTGAGCGTGGAGGGCGAACCGCCGATTCTGATTTGCCAGACGCTCGGCTCCTACGCGGACACACTCCCCAACCCGCCGTTCCTGCGCCTTGACCGATCACTGATCGTGAACACCGACCGCGTGGAAGCGATTGAGTCTATAAACGGTGGCGGTGCCGAAGTGCGCCTCGCGGGGCTGGACTCGTCCGTCCGTCTCGGACGCACCGCCCTGCGCCGGTTGAAGACAGTCACCCGCTAACCAACTTCGCTCCGGCGATGACGAGCACGGCGGCGAGCAGGAGGGCGATGACGCGCGAAGGCAGGAGGCTACTGCCGAGGCGCGAGCCGAGGAAACCGCCCAGCGCCACCACGGCCGCCAAGGGCCAGGCGAAATCGGGGAGTTCGCGTCCGCTTTTCACATAGCCCGCCAAGCCGGAAGAGGAGTTGACCAAAATGAAAAGCGAGGACACGGCCGCCGCTTCCTTCACTTTCGCCCAGCGGCAAAACAGCATGAGGGGGGTGAGAAAAATCCCGCCGCCGGTGCCGGTGAGGCCGGACAAAAATCCGATCCCCACACCCGAGGCAACGGCCGTGGTTCGAGTCGGGCGCTTGATGTCGGGCGGGTCTTCCTTTCGGCAGACGAGGCGCCATGCGGAAAACCACAGCACGAGGCCGATGAGGATTTTCAGGTAATGCGCCGGCACCTGCAGCCATCCACCGAAAAACGCCGCGGGAACGGACAACAACGCGAAGGGCCAGAATAACGACCAAGCGAAATGCCCGCCCCGCCACCACTGGATGAACCCGATCGCGGCAACGAGGATGTTGAGCGTGAGCGCGGTGGGCCGGATGACTTCCACCCCGATGCCGAAGAGCGTCATCACCGCGATGTAGCCCGAGGCGCCGGCGTGCCCGACGGAGGAATAGAGCAGGGCGACGACAAAGATCGCGCCGGCGAGGATGTAAAAATGTTCGGTCACGGCGTGGGTTTTGATGCGGTTTGCGGAAGCCCGTAAAGTCTGCAGCCATTGCCGGGGGCCTGTCCATGGATCTCGACTGCACCCCGCCCTCCGCAGGAAACATGTTTACTTCAACGATCGTTGCAAAAGAGTTGTATGCTTAATCACCAGGCTTGGGAACCCGTGGTGAATTTTCAACATCGTGTATTGCACGACAAAACCTCAACGATCGTTGAATTTTTGTCGTTATTTGGGCATAGTGATTCCAAGAAGATTCTATGCAGTCCCGGACTTGTGACTTTCTT
>JBMOIA010000209.1:0-3047 GCA_049317565.1 Terrimicrobiaceae bacterium
CTCCTCGATGGCGAGCGGCGCGAAACCGACATCGACAGCGATGGACTGGCCGACAACGCCCCGAACGAAACCGACATCGACGGCGACGGGCGTTTAGACAATGCCGTTGCAGAGACCGACATCGACGGCGATGGCCAAACAGACAGCGCCAGAGGTGAAGCCGACATTGATGGCGATGGTTCCGCTAACGGACTCGATGCCGATATGGATGGCGATGGAGTGGCGAACATTTCCGATGCCGATATGGACGGCACCGGCCTCGATGATTCCACTCTGGATATCCTTTACGAAGTCCCTAGTAATCCTCGCGCCTATGCCAACGATGCGGCAGCGGCTTCGATCATTTCTTTCGTCAGCACCGAAGTGCGCAAAGCCCTCCAAATTCCCACCACGGATACGGGTCTGCGCGTCCGCGTGCAAATCAACGGCGGCACAGTTGACCAACCCAGTGAATGGGGCGGGCGAATCACTGGCGTCTGGCGATACTTCACTTCGGACCGGATTCAGCTTTGGGCCAAATGGTGTTACCCCGCGAACGATCCCTCCCAACTCAAAATTTTCGTGAACTACAGCTATGTTGGACCCCTCTCAGGAAGGTTTGAGGATTATGTGAATCCAGCCAATTACTTGGTTTCCGAAGAAAATCGCCTTTCTGCAGGCTACTTAACCGCTGTCGGAGAGTTTTCTCTGACCAGAATTGCTTCCAGCCCGAATGTGTTCATCGGTTGGCTACCGGGCCAACCAGTGGAGTTTTTCTACAGCGCCCCAAATGAGCAAGCCACCGGCTTTACCCCACCCTACAACGCCCTGCGTGCCGCACTTGGCGGATACCCGAATTTTACCTCCAGCATCCAATACCTCGACTTTAGCGCGGACTTGTCCACCGCAGCGAACTTCCAAGGCGTGCAGCCAATCCTCGGGCTTCTCCGCACAATCCGTCAGGTCAACCTCAACTGGTATGGCCAGCTGGAAAACAGGCAAATCCAGTAACGCGCGCTGCGGTGGCAAATTGCCATAGCGGTGCCACTGTGTTACGAAAGTGAACTGTGACACGCACCGCCCCGGAGCGCCGCGACCCGCCGCGACCTGACCAATCACCTCCAGCCACGCCGGCTGGTGTGCAAACCGCCTTGGTTGCTGGACTTCTCGGTGCGCGCGGAGCCGCGCTCTGGCTGGGCAAAGGAACCCTTGAACTCGCCTGGTCGCAGGGGCTTTCGCCACAAGGCATCCCGCCCAACCGGTTCCAGGAGTTCCTCAAAAAATGCCTCGCCCGCGCGGTCGAGCGGAAAGCCCCCTTCCTCGCCACCGACAAAATCGGGTCCGAGGAATTCGCGTTCCTGTTTGTGCCATTTGGTTCACCCCTTCGCGGCATCGCGGTTTTCTCGGGACCGAAAAACCTCTGGGACCGCTTCCAGTCAGCCCGCGCAACCGTCTTGGCCGCCCTCGGGATGCTCGCCGAAAACGGTGCGCAACTCCCGCGCCACATCGCCATCCCCCTCGTGCGCTCGCGCGGGCTCCCGCAAACGGCGGGCATTTGTGCCGACCACCTCTGCGCACTTCTTGGCGCGAAGCGTGTTTCCATCCTGCGCCTCGGAGGAAAAAAACCTCGCCTGCTCGCCTGCTCCGGCGCCTCATCGATCGACCGCCACAGCCCCGAAGTCGCAGCGATCCTTTCGAATTTCTCCGGTTTGGAAAAAGCCGCGGGAGACTCTTCCCTCATCGGAGGACCGCTTTCCAAATGGTGCGCCCATCCCGAAGCCGCCGCTCTTGGCGTTCTCGTGGAAAATCCAACAAATCCCGCCGCCAGCGAAGTCCTCGCCGCCGAAGCCGCCCTCGTCGCCCATGCCATCGAGTCGAAGCGTCACCCGCTGGCCTCGCTCCTCTTCCCGCCCGCTGCGGCAGACGACTCCCGCCGCCGCAAACATTCCCTGCTCCGCGCCGCCTTGATCGCCGGAACGGTTTGCATCGCCGCCATTTTATTCTTCCCCGTCCCGAGAATCGTCTCCGGGCAGTGCGAACTCGTCCCCTCGCGCCGCGCCTCGATTGTTGCCCAGGTTCCCGGCCGCATCGAAACCGTCTTCGCCAAAGAGGGGAGCGTGGTTTCAAAGGGCACCCCGCTTTTCCAGATCGACGACTCCACCCTCCGCTCCCGGCTGGAAATCGCGGAGCAACAATTCGGCAAGGCCGAAGCCGAGGTCCGCCTCCGCCGCGGCGAGGGTGACATGCAAACCCTCCGCGCCGCCGAACTCGAAAAACAGCGCCTCGCCGCCGAAATCTCCACCCTCCGCCGCGACCTCTCCGAATCCGTCGTCGCCTCGCCCCTCGACGGCGCCGTCATCAGCAAGGACCTCGACCTCCTGCTCGGCGAAGTCGTCCAACCCGGCACCCCGCTCTGCGATGTCGCCTCGCTGGAAAATTGGGACCTTCAAATCCGGGTCCCCGAAGCCGACGCCGGTCCGCTCGAGCGCGCCCTGCAAAAAGGCCGCACCCTCCCCGTCCGCTATGCCCTGCAGGCCCGCGCCGACCTCACGCTCCGCGCCGGCGTTTCCTCGCCTTCCGAAATCAGCCAAATGGTCTACCCGGAAAACGGCGCCGGCTTCGTCTATGTCACCCTGCGCGGCATCGACCTCCCGCAGGAACTCGCCGGCGAAATCCGCCCCGGCTTCTCGGGCTTCGCCAAAATCGAGGCCGGCCGCCTGCCCCTCGCCTTCAACCTCTTCGGGCGCACGCTGGATTTCCTCAGGCTCCGCTTCCTCCTCTAAGCCGCCCGCATGCACGATCAACTCCGGGAAAAAAATCCCGCGCCAAACGGCAACAACGGCCCGCTCTTCGCCGAAATCCGCGCCGACCTCGAAATAGCAGTCGTCCCGCGCGGAGCCTCTTCTGTGGCTGTGGTGAAGGACCCCGTCGCCCACAGATTTTACGAAATGTCCCCCGCCGATGTGGAACTCGCCCGCCACTTGCGCAACCACGCCGATGCCCCCGAACAACTCCGGCTGCTCCGCGAAAATTGCCCCGCCGAAACCCACGGCCTCGACGACCGCGAG
>JBMOIA010000210.1:0-3035 GCA_049317565.1 Terrimicrobiaceae bacterium
TTTTTTTCTCCACCGGACGGGCGGGCAGTGATTGATTGGCGGCATGGGCGTGCGGCTGCGGAATTTTTTTGTGTCGGCGGCGTGTGCGTTTTTCGCATCGGGGTTTGGTTTTGCCCAATCCGCTTCGGTGGATGCTTCGCTGGCGGGTTGGCTGGACCAGTTTTTGTTGCTTGGACTGCCGGCACCGGCGCCATCGCTGGCTGCGGATGCCTGTGCGCCGGCGTGCTCGGTGAATGCGATGGTGTATTTGCAGAACCGGTATCCGGAGATTTACGGGCAGGCGCTGGCGGGTGGAAACCTGACGAGTTGGGCGGAGACCGCCGCATTGCTGGCCGGGCCGGGTTTTTTCAACACGATTCCCGGCGTTGGCACAGAGCCGGTGGCGAATCTGCCGCTCGGGCTACGGGCGTTTCTTTCGGACCGCGGATTCGGGGGCACGCAAGTCGGTGGAATTTTGCCGCAGGGAAATGCGGGCGGGTTGGTGAATGAACTGGTGGGCGCGCTTCCTGCGGGATACGCGCAGGGCTTGCCGACATGGGAGTTTCTCGAGGGGGCGTTGCGGGGCGGGAGTCCGGTGATCGTGAGCATTCTCTATGAGGGGAGGACCTCTGGGCACAATGTGCTGGTGACCGGCTTGGAATGGAGCGGAAGCGGCTCCGCGGCGACGGGGACGATGACATTCATCGACCCGCTGGATCCGGCGTTTTACAACGCGGAGGGCATGCCGATCGGGATGAAATTGACGACAGGAAATGTGACGGTATCGCCGGAGTTGGTGCTCACGAATCCGGAGAATGGAGTTGAGGACAGCCTCACGAACATTCTTGCTCTCGACTACCTGCAATACCAAGGGTCGTTGCCTTATGAGACCGGCAACTATTCGCAGGCGATCGCCTTGCTCGGCGGGGCGACCATCCTTCAAGTGCCGGAACCCGGTGTGTTCTGGCTCTTGGCGGCGGCCGGCGTGGCTTGGGCAGTGTGGCGGCGGCGAATTCGGCGCTGATCGCGGTGTTTTGACATCGGGATTCCGGACTCCGATGTGGGGCTTTTATGGAGTGGGAGGCACGCCCCGTCTCAAACGAAAGCACGAGTAATATGCAACGATCGTTGGATACTACTTGTCAGGTCGAGGTGGTGAATTTGATTTGGGAGTGCCTGAACGGGGCGGGGCGGCTGTTTACTGCTGGTGCTGCTTGAACAATTCGAGCGTAAAGTCGCGGGCGGCGGAATGGTCGAGGATGGGCGAGGGATAGTTTTTCGCGAGGCGCATGCCGGGCGCGGGGGGATCCTGGAACAACGCCGGGGGGACATCGCGGAGTTCGGGAATCCATTGTTTGATGTAGAAGCCATCGGGGTCGAAGCGCTTGGTTTGGCTCCAGGGGTTCTGGATGCGGAAGTAGGGGGCGGCGTCGGCTCCGGTGCCGGCGCTCCATTGCCAACCGCCGTTGTTGCTGGCGATCTCGCCGTCGCAGAGGGTTTGCATGAAGTGCTGTTCGCCGAGGCGCCAGTCGAGGTGGAGGTCCTTCGTGAGGAACATGGCGGCGATCATGCGGGTGCGGTTGTGCATGAAGCCGGTGTCGCGGAGTTCGCGCATGGCGGCATCCACAATCGGGAAGCCGGTGTCTCCGTTTTTCCACGAGGCCAGACGGGCGGGGTCGCCCGGCCAGCGCATGCCGCGGAATTTGGGGTTGAATTCGCGGTCGAGGACCTCGGGAAATTTCCAAAGGATCTGCATGTAGAATTCGCGCCAGGCGAGTTCGGCGATGTATTTCATGGCGCTGCCGCGGCCGCCGGCGTCGAGTGAATCGGCGCGCGAGGTGCAGGCCTGGTGGAGTTCGCGGATCGAGATGAGGCCGAAGCGAAGGTCCTGCGAAAGTCGTGAGGTGTGCAGGCCGGAGGGGATGTCGCGCTCGGCGCCATAAGTGTGGAGGCGGTTCTCGGCGAAGTCGCGCATGCGGGCGCGGGCGGCTTTTTCGCCGGGCTCGACGACACCTGTGGCTCCGGCGGGGAGTTGCCAGCGGGAATTGTCCGGCAGCGGGAGGGAGACCGGGGCGGCTGGTGTGGAAATGGATTTGATGCGGGCGAGGGGGGCGGGCTTGGGGAGTTTTTGCCAGGCGCGGTGGTATGGCGTGAAGACGCGGAAATTTTCGCCGCTGCCGGTGAGGACCTCGTCGCGCTCGTGCAGGGCGATGTCCTTATGGGCGTGGATGGCGATGCCTAGACGCTTGGCTGCAGCGGCAAGGCGTTGCTCGACGGCTTGCCCGTGGGGATCGGGGTCGCGGTTGTAGAAAATGGCTTCGGCACGGGTCTCGGCGGCGAGTTGTTCCAGGGCGGCGACGGGGTCGCCTTCGCGCAGGATGAGGCGGGAGCCGATGGAGCGGAGGTTGGCATCGAGCGAGGCGAGACAGCCGCAGAGGAACTGCTGGCGGTTCGGTCCGGTCCAGCGGTGGCTTTTTTTCCAACTGGAAAGGATGTAGGCGGGGACGACCTGCTGTGCGGATTTCGCGGCGGCGGCGAGGGCGGTGTTGTCGGTAAGGCGGAGGTCGCGGCGGAACCAATGAATGGCGGTTTGCATGTCCGGAGGGCTGGGTGGGGTCAGAGCTTGTGGCCCATTTTTTTCTTTTTGGTCGCGAGGTAGCGGGCGTTGTGGGGATTCGCGGGCGGGCGGATGGGGAGCTGCTCGACGATGTGGATGTCGTAGGCCTCGAGGCCGACAACTTTGCGCGGGTTGTTCGTGAGGAGGCGGATTTTGTGGACGCCGAGGTCGGAGAGGATTTGCGCGCCGAGGCCGTAGTCGCGGAGGTCCATGGGGAAGCCGAGGCGCTGGTTGGCTTCGACGGTGTCGAGGCCCTGCTCTTGGAGTTTGTAGGCGCGGATTTTAGGGCCCAGGCCGATGCCGCGGCCTTCCTGGCGCATGTAGAGCAGGACGCCCGAGCCCTCCTTCTCGATGCGCTGCATGGCGAGCTGGAGCTGCGGGCCGCAATCGCAACGGCGCGAGCCGAAGACATCGCCGGTGAGGCATTCGCTGTGCACGC
>JBMOIA010000211.1:0-3015 GCA_049317565.1 Terrimicrobiaceae bacterium
GGCCGGCATGGAATCCACCGGACTGGAGCGCCTTCGCGATCGCAAGGTTCGAGGCGAGTGCTTCGGAGCCGCCGCGGAGGATGACGGCATTGCCGGTCTTGAGGCAGAGCACGGCGGCGTCGGCCGTCACATTCGGGCGCGACTCGTAGATGATGCCAATCACGCCGATGGGGGTGCGGACTTTTTGGATGCGGATGCCGTTCGGGCGGGTCCAATCGCGAATGATTTCGCCCACGGGGTCGTCGAGTGCGGCGACCTGGCGGATGCCGTCGGCCATCTCGGCGATGCGCTTGTCGGTGAGGCGGAGGCGGTCGATCGAGGCCTTGGTGAGTCCGTTTTTTTCTGCGGCGGCAACATCCTCGGCGTTGGCGGCGAGGATGTCGGCCGAGCGGACGATGAGTTCGTCCGCCATGGCGAGCAGGATGGCGTTTTTTTCCTTGGCCCCGAGCTGTGCGAGGGCACGGGAGGCGGCTTTCGCGCGGCGGCCGATGGCGTGGATTTCCTCTTCGAGTTGGGTCATTGCAGGAACGGCGTGTGCGGCAGCCCGTGGGCCTCGGCCACTTCCGGGCAGGCGACGCCGCCGTTGAAAATATTGATGCCGCCGAGGAGGGCGGGGACGCGTTGGACAGCCTCCTGCAGAGGGAAATCGGCGAGGGCCTCGATGTAGCGGTAGGTCACATTGGTGAGGGCCTGCGTGGCGGTGCGGGCGTAGGCGCCGGGCATGTTCGCCACGCAATAGTGCACGACGCCCTCTTCGACGAATGTGGGGTTGTCGTGTGTGGTGGGGCGGGAGGTTTCGAGGCAACCGCCCTGGTCGATGGCGATGTCCACGACGACGCTGCTGGTCTTCATCAGCTTGAGCATGTCGCGGGTGATGAGTTTCGGCGCACGGGCGCCGGGGACGAGGACCGCTCCGATGAGGAGGTCGGTGTGCGGGAGGAGATCAATGAGGCCGGCCTCGCTGGAGAACAGCGTGTGGGCGGTGCCCATGGTGATGTCGAGGAAACGCATGCGCTCGAGGTCAACCTCGAGGATGGTGACATCGGCGCCGACGCCAGTGGCCATGCGGGCTGCGTTCACACCCGAGGTGCCGCCGCCGATCACGACGACCTTGCCGGGGAGGACCCCTGGGACGCCGCCGAGGAGGACGCCCTCGCCGCCGTTGTGCTTCGCGAGGAAATATCCGCCGACGAGGACCGACATGCGGCCGGCGATTTCGCTCATGGGCTCGAGGAGCGGGAGGCGGTTGTTCACCTTCACGGTTTCGTAGGCGATGCAGGTGGCGCCGGTTTTCATCAACGCCTCGGTGAGCGGCTTGCTGGCGGCGAGGTGGAGGTAGGTGAAGAGGATTTGGCCTTTGCGGAGAAGGTCGTATTCGGGCGGCAGCGGTTCTTTGACTTTCACCACGAGGTCGGCGCGTTCGAAGACCTCGGCGTGGGATTTGACGACCTCGGCGCCGGCGTGGGCGTAGTTGTCGTCGCCGAACCCGATGCCTGCACCGGCTCCGGTTTCGACAACGACCTTGTGGCCGTGTTTGGCGAGTTGGTAGGCCGCCGAGGGGAGGAGGGCGACACGGTGCTCCTGGGCTTTGATTTCCTTGGGAACTCCAATGGTCATGCGGGAAATATGCCCCATCGGGGCGAATGCGGAAGGGGATTTTCGGTCAGAACATCGCGGTGCCCTCGGGCAATGAGGGCAGGCCGAGCCAGTGTGCGAGCGTCTGGCCGGTATCGGCGAATGTGCGGCGGAGGCCGAGGTTGCGCGGCGCTGTGGGCGGGGCGTTTTGGAAAAGGACGGGGACGCGCTCGCGGGTGTGGTCGGTGCCCGGCCAGGTCGGGTCGTTTCCGTGATCGGCCGTGATGCAGAGGAGGTCGCCGGGGCGGAGGCGTTCGGTGAGGGCGGGGAGTTGGGCGTCGAATTCCTCGAGGGCGAGGCCGTAGCCCCGGACATCGCGGCGGTGGCCGAAGACGGCATCGAAATCCACAAAGTTCGCCATGACGAGGCCGCCATCTTTGCAGCGCTCAAGGGCGGCGAGGGTTTCATTCCACAATGCGGGGTGGCCGGAGGCGCGGACTTCCTCCGTCACGCCGGTGTGGGCGTAGATGTCGGCGATTTTTCCGATGGCGATGGAATCGCGGCCGGAGTCGGCGGCGCGCTGGAGCAGTGTGGGAGCGGGTGGGGGGACGGCGTAGTCGTGGCGGTTGCCGGTGCGCTGGAAGGGGCCTTCGGGAGGACCGGTGAAGGGCCGGGCGATGACGCGGCCGATTTTCAGTGGGCTTTCATCAAGGACGGCGCGGGCCGTTTGGCAAAGTTCGTAGAGGCGTTCGAGGCCGAACGATTCCTCGTGGCAGGCGATTTGGAACACGCTGTCGGCCGAGGTGTAGAAAATGGGAAGGCCGGTGCGGATGTGCTCGGCGCCGAGGTCTTCGAGGATTTTGGTTCCCGAGGCGTGGCGGTTGCCGAGCGAGCCGGGGATGCCCGAGCGGCGGAAAATTTCTTCGAGCAGCGGCTGGGGGAAGCAATCGGGCTGCTCGGGGAAATACGACCAATCGAACCGCACCGGGACGCCGGCGATTTCCCAGTGTCCACTGGGCGTGTCCTTGCCGGTGCTGATGGATTCGGCGCAGGCGAAATGCCCCGCGAGGTCGCGCGGGGACCAACCGGCGGGAATTTTTCCTCGGGAGAGACGATAGGCTTCGCCGAGTCCGAGGGATTGGAGGTTCGGCAGGCGCAATGGGCGGGCGGGTTGGATGGCGGAGCCGGTGTGGAAGGCTTCAGCGATGTGGCCGAGCGTGTCCGAACCCGAGTCGGGCGAGCCGCCGGTTTTGAATTTGTGGGCATCAGGACCGGCGCCGATGCCGAAGGAGTCCATGACGATGAGGATGGCGCGGCGAGGGGTCATTCGATGGTTTCGAGGACCGGCGGCGGTATGGCCGGGGCGGATTCAGAAATATGAATGTGGCGCAGGATGGCTTGCGAGGCGGCTTCAGCGGCGGTGCGGTCGGCGGCGTGGAT
>JBMOIA010000212.1:0-3011 GCA_049317565.1 Terrimicrobiaceae bacterium
GCTTCGCGGGCGCGGGCGGCTGTGAGGCCTTTTTCCACGACCCGCTTGGCGACGGCCGGATTGGCGTCGAAGAAGGTCATCAGGTTCTCGTAGGTGATCGAGCTGGAGATGCCTTCAACCTCGGGATTAACGAGGCGGGATTTGGTCTGGGCGTTGAAGCTGGGGTTCGGGTGCTTGATCGCGAGGATGCACACGAGGCCCTCGCGAACATCGTCGCCGCTGATCGAGGGGTCCTTTTCCTTCAGGAGGTTGTTAGCTTTCGCGTATTGGTTGATGGCGCGGGTGAGCGCGGTGCGGAAGCCAGTGAGGTGGGTGCCGCCATCGGGATTCGGGATGGCGTTTGTGAAGCAGAGGATCTGGTCGTTGTAGCTGTCGTTGTATTGCAGGACGACATCGAGGTGCATGTCGTCGGTCACTTCGTTTTGATCCTTGTTGCGGAAACTGACCTCGCGCTTGCCGGAGATGGCGATGGGCTTCGGGTGGAGGAGTTGCTTGTTCTCGCCGAGCTGGCGGACGAATTCCTCGATGCCGAGCTTGTAGAGCCAGCGCTCGGATTTGACGACTTCGCCGCGCTCGTCGGTGAGGGTGATTTCGAGTCCGGGGTTGAGGAAGGCGAGTTCGCGGAGACGGGCGGCGAGCTTGGCGAATTCGAACTCCGTGGTGATCGTGAAGATCGTCGGGTCGGGGAGGAAGGTGATGAGCGTGCCGGTTTGCTTTTTGTTTTTGACCTCGCCGATGACATTGAGCTTCTGCGTGGTCACGCCGCGCTCGAAGGCCATGTGGTAAACTTTGCCGTCGCGCTGGACTTCGACTTTGAACCAATCGCTGAGGGCATTAACGCACTTCGCGCCGACGCCGTGGAGGCCGCCGGAATATTTGTAGGCGCCTTGGCCGAATTTGCCGCCCGCGTGGAGATTCGTGAGGACGAGTTCGAGTGCGGGGATTTTGAATTTCGGGTGAATATCGACCGGGATGCCGCGGCCGTTGTCGCGGATCGAGCAGGAGCCATCGACATGGATGGTGACATCGATTTTCGAGCAGTATCCGGCGAGGTGTTCGTCGATCGAGTTGTCGAGAACTTCGAAGACGCAGTGGTGGAGGCCGCGTTCGTCTGTGGGCCCGATATACATTCCGGGGCGTTGGCGGACGCCGGCGAGGCCTTCGAGTTTGTCGATTTTTGAGGCGTCGTATTTTTCGCCTTCGGGAGCGGGATTTTTTTCGTCGGACATGCGGGAAATGGCTTCGTTTTTTTGCTGATTCGGCGCGCTGGCCGAGGCCCAAAAAAGGTAGGGAAGCGGTGCGCGGGGGACAATGTTTTTTCTCGCCAATGGCACATGATGTTGGGATGAGGTCGAGAGGATTCCACAAGATGTTGGGAAAACTCCGGCTGTCGGGTCGCGTGGCGTTCCTCGTCGGGGAGGGGGCCTGGGTGTGCGCGGTTTTGGCGTTGGCGCTCGGGGCTTATTGCTGGAACCGGGAGGCGGTTTTTTTCGGTGGGGGCGTGTATTTTTCAGACGGGGATTGCTATGCGCGGATGGTGAGGGTGCGGATGATCGAGGAGGACGGACTGCGACCGATCCGCTGGCACGGGTGGGAAAATTTCCCCGCGGGGACCGTGCCGCACACGACGATGCCATTGGATGCGCTGATTGCCGGACTGTCGGCGGCTTTGGTGCCGTTCGGCGGGCGGCACCTTGAACTGGCCGGGGCATGGGTGTCGCCGATTCTGGGACTGGGGATGGTGGGATTTTTGGCGGTGTGGGGGGCGACCGCGAGGTTGCCGTGGCGGCGGGTGATGGGGTTCGCGGCGGCGGGGTCGCCGATTTTGGCGCACGGGTTCGAACTCGGGCGACCGGACCACCAATCGCTTTTGGTGCTGCTCGTAGCGGTGGCGCTGGTGGCGGAGGTGCGGATTTGGGCGAAGGGCGGCGCGGGGTGGGGATACGCCTCGGCGGCCGCTTGGGGACTGGCGCTGTGGGTTTCGCTTTTTGAACCGGGGATTTTGTTGGCGTTGGTTTTGGTGGCGAGGGTGGTGGCGCAGAGGGTGGGTTTTGCGGCGGGACCGGTTGTGATTTTTGCGGGTATTTTGGCGTTGGCCTTTTTGTTCGATGGATGGAGGGCGGCAGCTTTCCATCCGGCGTTTGAAAGGTGGGCGCTGAATATCGGGGAACTGCGCAGCGCCGGGTTGGCGGGCGTGTTTTCATGGTGCGGGTGGCTGGTCGCGGCGGCGCCGCTGCTGCTGGCTTGGCGGGCGTTTCGTGGCGGCGGGGCGGTGTGCGGGATGTTTGCTTTCATGCTGGCCGTGCTGGTGGCGCTCTGCTTGTGGCATGCGCGCTGGGGGTATTTTTTGGCTCTGGCTTTTGCGCTGTCGCTGCCCTGGCTGCTGCCGGTTTTCCGGCGCGCGTGGATGGCGGCTTTGATTTTTACCGTTTCACTCTGGCCGGTGATGGCCGAGTGGGAACGAATGCTTTTTCCGGAGGGCGAGGCCCTTCGAGCGCGGGCTGAGAATTTGGCTGATGCGGTGGCGCTCCGCGAGGCGGCGGAGTTTTTGCGGGATCAACCGGCAGGGGCTGTGCTGGCGCCATGGTGGTTTTCGCCGGCAACCGTGTGGTGGAGCGGGAAGCCGTGCGTGGGCGGCACTTCGCACCAGAGCCTGCCGGGCATTTTGGCGTCGTGTGAATTTTTCATGGAAAATCCGGACGGGAACGCGGAGTTGCCGGAGGGCGTGGTCTATCTTTTGGTCTACGATCCAGACCGGGTGGAGCATAACAGCGCGCAAATCCTCGGTCGGGCGGCCGCGGGCGAAACACGCGCCAGGGCGCTCTGGGAGTCGAGCAGCGGGGTTTCGGGCTTCGGAGAAATTTTTGCGAACAGGTTTTTCAAGGTCTATCGTGCGACGGATGCCGAATGACAAAAGTCGTGTGACAAGCACGGCGTGCGGTGGTATTTGGCAACCTTGAAGGCGGTTCGGACCGCCAGTGAAATGTCCCCATAGCTCAAGTGGATAGAGC
>JBMOIA010000213.1:0-2996 GCA_049317565.1 Terrimicrobiaceae bacterium
GCGAGGGCTACGGCATGCACGCCACCAACGGCATCCTCTTCAACCACGAATCCCCGCGTCGCGGCGAAACCTTCGTCACCCGTAAAATCTCCCGCGCCGCAGCCGCCATCAAGCTCGGCAAGCAGGAACACCTCTACCTCGGCAATCTCGACGCCAAACGCGATTGGGGCTACGCCCCCGAATATGTCGAGGCCATGTGGCTCATGCTCCAGCAGGACAACCCCGACGACTATGTCTGCGCCACCAACGAGACCCACACGGTCCAGGAATTCGTCGAGCACGCCTTCGCCCGCGTGAACCTCGACTGGAAGGACCATGTCAAATACGACGCCCGCTACGAGCGCCCTGCCGAGGTGGACCTCCTCATCGGCAACCCCGCCAAGGCAAAAAAACAACTCGGTTGGGAGCCCAAGGTCCGCTTCCCGGAACTCGTGAAAATCATGGTCGATGCGGACCTCGCCGCCCTCCAGGGCCTGCCGGTCCCCGACCCGATGACCCCCGCATTCAAGTAGCACGCGACCCTTGCGCTACTCGATCGTCATCCCGGCCTACAACGAGCGCGACAACATCCCGCTCGTCGTCGAGCGCCTTGAAAAACTCCTGCCCGGCGGCAATTGGGAGATCGTTTTTGTGGATGACGATTCCAAGGACGGCTCGCTCGAGGTGCTCATGCGCCTCGCCCGCGAGAAACCCCATGTGCGCTTCATCCGCCGCATCGGCCGCCGCGGTCTCGCCTCCGCCTGTCTCGAAGGCATGGCCTCGAGCTGCGCCGATGTGTTTGCCGTGATGGATTGCGACCTCCAGCACGATGAAACCATCCTGCCCGCGATGCTCCTTGCATTCGAGGAGGACCCGCAACTCGAACTCGCCGTCGGCAGCCGCTACACCGGACGCGGCGGCGGCACGGGCGAATGGTCGAAATCACGCGTGTTCGTCAGCCGCTTCGCCACACGCCTCGGCTCGGTGATCCGCAAAACCGAACTCACCGATCCCATGAGCGGCTTCTTCGCCATCCGGCGCGGAATCTTCGAGGAAACCGTGCGCAACATGACCGGCAAGGGTTTCAAAATCCTCCTCGATATCGTCCTCTCCGCGAGCCGCCCGCTGCGGGTCCGCGAGTTCCCCTACGAATTTCGCACCCGCCAGCATGGCGAGAGCAAGCTCGATATCGTCGTCGCCTTCGAATACCTCTATCTTCTTGCGGACAAATTTTTCGGCCGCTTCGTGCCGGTGCGGTTCGTCCTTTATGTCCTCGCCGGCTTGAGCGGCCTCCTGCTCCACATTGCCGTTCTCGCCGCCCTCTACAAATTCGCCGCCGTCCCGTTCACCGCCTCGCAAATTTCCGCCACCCTCGCGGCGATGGTCTCGAATTTCCTCGTCAACAATTCCGTCACCTTCCGCCAGCAGCGCCTCAAGGGCGGCCTGCTGCTGCCCGGGCTCGCCGCCTACATGCTCATCTGCGGCCTCGGCGCCATCGTGAATGTGCAATCTGCGGAATACCTCTACGCGAGCCGCATCCCGTGGTGGTTCGCCGGCGCGGCGGGCGCGCTCGTCGGCGCCGTGTGGAACTACGCCGTCTCCACCCAGATCGTCTGGACCTGGCTCCCGGCCACGCTCCGCGGGCGGCGCGGATAGGAAAGCCAACCACCGCCCCGCATGGATTTCATCGACCTCAAAACCCAGTTCAAAAAATTCGAACCCGCCATCCGCGAACGCATCGACCGCGTGCTCGCCCACGGCCAATTCATCATGGGCCCCGAGGTCGCCGAACTCGAATCCGCCCTCGCGGAATATGTCGGCTGCCGCCACGCCATCACCGTCGCCAGCGGCACGGACAGCCTCGAAATCGCCCTCCGCGCCTTCGGCATCGGCGCCGGCGACGAGGTGGTCACCGTGCCGTTCACTTGGATCAGCACCGCCGAAGTCATCCTGCAGGTCGGCGCCAAGCCGGTCTTTGTGGACATCGACCCGCTCGACTACAACATCGCCGTTGACCGCATCGCCCCCGCCATCACGCCGCGCACGAAAGCCATCCTCCCCGTCAGCCTCTTCGGCCAGATGACCGACTACGCCGCCATCAATGCCATCGCCGAAAAACACGACATCCCGGTCATCGAAGACGCCGCCCAAAGTTTCGGCGCCACCCGCCACGGCGTGAAAAGCTGCAACACCACACCCGTCGCCAGCACCAGTTTCTACCCCGCCAAGCCTCTCGGCTGCTACGGCGACGGCGGCGCACTCTTCACTTCCGACGACGACCTCGCCCACCGCATGCGTGCCATCCGCAATCACGGTGGCATCCGCCGCCACTACCACGATTTCGTCGGCATGAACGGCCGCTTCGACACAATCCAGGCCGCCATCATGCTCGCCAAATGGCCGGGCTTTCCCGCCGAGGTCGAGTCCCGCGCCCGCCTCGGGGCCCGCTACACAGCCGCCCTGCGCGATGTGTGCGAAACCCCCGCCATCCGCGAAGGCAACACCCATGTCTACGCGCAATACACCATCCGCGTCCCGAACCGCGACGCCCTCGCCGAAAAACTCCGTTCCGCCGGAATCCCCACGGCTGTGTATTACCCGAAGTGCCTGCACGAGCAGCCGGTCTTCGCGCCCCTCGGCCACAAGCCCGGCGACTTCCCCGCAGCCGAGTCCGCCTCGCACGAAGTCCTCAGCCTCCCGCTGAACCCCTACCTCACCGAGTCCGACCAGGACCGCATCATCACCGCCGTCCGCTCCGCTCTCGCTTGATTGGCAAGACCGTCAGCAAATCCATCAGCCTCGAAATCGAGGTAGTCACACGGGAGGGGCTGTCTGCAAGGAAGACCGGAATATTCTCGGGTTGGCAGCCGCACCAATGTTCCCTTCCGGAACAACCACGCGCAGCCGCATGTCGGAAATCGTAAATTCGCATGGCACCTCCCCAGCCGATTCGCCATCGAGTTCCACCGCCACTCCGGCAGGCCCCTCGACAAGCAACGACTCCGTTTGGAAATACT
>JBMOIA010000214.1:0-2995 GCA_049317565.1 Terrimicrobiaceae bacterium
TCACCTCGCGCTTGCCGGGGTCGTTCACATCGCGCGAGATCGAGAGCGTGCGGTTAAGGGGACCGATGGCGCCGGCGACATAGACGCGGCGGTCGGTGCAGGCGTCGGCGGCTTCGCGGGCGAGTCGGGCAGCGGCGAGGTTGAGTTCGGCGACGAGATGGCCGAGGCCGTAGTCCTCCTGCGAGATCGTGGTGGCGTTGAAGGTGTTCGTCTCGATGATGTCCGAGCCGGCGGCGATGTATTTCGAGTGAACCTCGCGAACGATCTCCGGCTTGGTGAGCACGAGGAGGTCGTTGTTTCCCTTGAGATCCTGGCCGGTCCAATCGGCGAAGCGGTCGCCACGGTAGTCGGCCTCCTGCAACTTGTATTGCTGGATCATCGTGCCCATCGCGCCGTCGAGGAGGACGATGCGTTCAGCGAGCAGGGCGCGAAGGGATTTTTCGGTGGCGGAGATCATTTCAACGAACCTGCTACATTAGCGGACAGCGCAGATGAGCAAACGAAAAAACCGGTTCTGCTTTCGTCGCATGGGCTGAATTTGTAGAAGTGGAGATGTGAAAGTTGCCGTATTCAGCACCAAGCCTTACGACCGCGAATTTCTACGGAGCGGTTCGCATGAGTTTGTTTTTTTCGAACCCCGGCTCGATGCGAAGACGGCCGGACTCGCCCGCGGGTTCGACGGGGTTTGCCTTTTTGTGAACGATCTGGCGGATGCGGCGGCGGTCGAAGTTTTGGCTGATGGCGGGTGTCGGCTGATCGCGTTGCGTTGCGCGGGCTTCAATAATGTGGACCTCGCGGCTGCGGCGCGTTGCGGCATCGTGGTCTGCCGAGTGCCGGAATACTCACCCTACGCGGTGGCGGAGCACGCCGTGGGACTTCTCCTCGCGCTGAACAGAAAAATCCATCGTGCCCATTCCCGCATTCGTGAGGGCGATTTTTCCATCAAGGGGCTGATGGGTTTCGATCTCCATGGAAAAATAGTGGGAGTGGCCGGCACGGGGCGCATCGGCGCCGCATTTGCACGAATAATGCTGGGATTCGGTTGCCGGGTTCTGGCGTTCGACCCGTTTCCCTCACCGGAACTCGCCAACAATGGAGTCGAGTTTGCTGATCTGGACACGGTTTTTGCCGAGAGTGACATTCTCAGTCTGCACTGTCCGCTTACCCCTGAAACCGCCTACATCGTGCGGACGGAAACAATCGCCAGAATGAAGCCGGGAGTTTTTCTGATCAACACGAGTCGCGGAAAATTGATCAACACTCAGGATGCCGTGCGGGCTCTCAAACAGGGCCGCATCGGGGCTCTCGGAATCGATGTCTATGAGGAAGAGTCGGGGGTGTTTTTCGAGAATCTCTCGGACACGATCATCGCCGACGATTTGCTGATGCGGCTCACGACCTTTCCGAATGTGATCATCACGAGCCATCAGGGATTTTTCACGCGCGAGGCCGTGGAAAACATCGCGGCCACCACGCTCGCAAACATCGATGCTTTTGCGGCTACTGGTGAATGCCCGAACCGTGTTCAGTTAAAACAAGGAGTTGTTTGCAACCAATGAATCAGGTGAAAGACACCCTGCGGGCGGCGGTGCGGATCGGCTACGACGGGCGCGTGCACAAGGAATTTCGCGGGCCCAAGGCCCAAGAGCGCTTCGCCAATGAGGTGCGGGTTTTGAAATTTCTCGAGGAAAAAGGGTGTCCATTCGTGCCGAGGCTGCTGGAGAGCGACTCGGAGTCTCTCAAGATTGTGACCACGAATTGCGGGATGCGTGTAGATCATCTCGATGCGGAGCGACTCGGGGAGGTCTTTGCCGAACTCGAGAAATACGGCGTCCGCCACGATGATGCCGAGGTGCGCAATGTCACTTACCGGCAGTCGGACGGAAGGTTCTGCCTGATCGATTTCGAATTTGCGACGATCTTGGACGGGGAGACGGGGGGTAAGGTGTGAGCGCGGAGGCGGGAGCGCGGCGGTTGGTTTGGTCCGGGCACACGGATACCGGACGCGTGAGGAAGAACAACGAGGATGCATTCCTCGGGTTGATGGTGGATGCGTCGGGCGTGAGCTTGTTGGGGAAATTCGGCGAGGCTTCGGTGGACGGCGGGGATTTTGTTTTTGCGGTGAGCGATGGGATGGGCGGAGCGAATGCCGGGGAGTTCGCCAGCCGCATTGCCGTGGACAAGATCACGAAGATGATGCCGCCGCTTTTCCGGCTTGGTGCGGCGGGAATCGCGAGCGGGTTCGAGGATGTTTTGGGCGAGTTGTTCGGGGAGATTCACAAATCGCTGCAATACCTGGGTGCAAGCTACGAGGAATGTTCCGGCATGGGGGCCACGCTCACGCTGTGCTGGTTCGTGCCGGGTTGGTTGTATTTCGCGCATGTGGGTGACAGCCGGTTGTATTACCTGCCCGCGGCGGGCGGCATGAGGCAACTCTCGCACGACGATACCTATGTCGGCTGGATGTTCCGCAACGGACAGATCAACGAGCGCGAGGCGAAAACCCATCCGCGCCGGAATGTTCTCCAAAAGGCGCTTGGTGCCGGGCACCAGTTTATCGATCCGCAGGTGGGTGCTGTGGGATTCGAGCGGGGCGACAGGTTTCTGCTCTGCACCGACGGGGTCACTGACGGGCTCTACGATTCCAGGGTGGAGGATTTTTTATCGCAGCGGCCGCCGGAGCCCGCGAAGGGGCTTGTCGCAGAGGCAGTGCGTGAATCGGGGCGTGATAATGCGACAGCGCTGGTGATTGAAGTGGGGTAGGGGACTGTCTCGGCACGCCGAGAAGCATGGCGGAGGGGGTGGGATTCGAACCCACGGGACCTTGCGGCCCTCCGGTTTTCAAGACCGGCGCGATCGACCACTCTGCCACCCCTCCTGTCGAACGCCACGGACCGTATGCCACCGGACGGCGGGAATCAAACAACTCCCGCCTTCAGCAAAAAATCACCCAAGCCGCTCCAGCAGCGGTGCGAGCGTGTTGCGGGGGGCGAAA
>JBMOIA010000215.1:0-2985 GCA_049317565.1 Terrimicrobiaceae bacterium
GCAGATCGGGGAGTTGCCGGGTTTTTACTGCGGGGCGGGGGTTTTTGTGCATCCGGCGCTGGAGGAGCCTTGGGGGTTGGTGATCAATGAGGCGATGGCGAGTGGGTTGCCGGTGGTGGCGAGTCGGAATGTGGGGGCGGCGGAGGAGTTGGTGTTGGAGGGAGTGACGGGTTTTTTATTTGATCCGGGAAATGTGGGGGAGTTGGCGGGGTTGATGGCGCGGGTGGCGGGGATGCCGGAGGGGGAGCGGCGGGCGATGGGGCGGGCGGGGCGTGATTTGGTGGAACGGAAGGTGCCGAAGCGGGCGTTCGGCGAGGGTTTGGCGAAGCTGCTTGGGTGAATGTGAAATGATGGGGGAGGTTTTTCAATGAGGGTGCTGAGTGTAATGGAGTCTGTCTCGCGGGTGGATGGGGGGATTTTCGAGGCGGAGCTTGCGTTGCAGCGGGAGCTGGCGGGGATGCCTGGAATGGAGGTGGATGTGGTGGCGCTGCGGGATGAATTCACGGAGGCGGATGCGGGGCGGTGGCGGCCGTTGAGGCCAAGGGTGGCGGAGGTGCGGGGGCCGGCGGGATTCGGCTATGCGCCGGAGTTGGCGGCGATGATGGATCGGGGGGCGGATGTGGGATACTGCGCGGCGCTTTGGAAATATCCGGCGTGGGCGTTTTTGGATTGGCAGAAGCGGAGGGGGCGTCCGGCTGTGGTGGCTCCACATGGATCTCTGGATGCGTGGGCGCTGAATAACTCGCGGTGGAAGAAGCGGGTGGCGGCCTGGGTTTTCAAGGATGAGCAGCTGCGGCGGGCGACATGCTTTCGGGCGTTGTGCGGGGCGGAGGCGGATGCGATTCGGGCTTATGGGCTGGGGCAGCGGATCGAGGTGGTGCCGAATGGGGTGGGGTTGCCGGAGGGATTGACCACAGAGGACACAGAGAGCGCGGAGGGGAAGAAGCGGCTTTTGTTTTTAGGGAGGATTCATCCGAAGAAGGGGTTGGTGGGGATGCTGAGGGCGTGGGCTGAAATGAAACGGGACACTGCGCTGTGGGGAGATTGGGAGTTCGTGGTCGCGGGGTGGGACCAAGGTGGGCATGAGGGGGAGTTGCGGGAGCTTTGCGGGGAGTTGGGGTTGCGAGTGGAAAATAGAATGGGTTCTCACGGCGGCACGGCGAACACGGCGGGTGAAAACTTAAAACTTAATTCTTACAAACTTGAAACTCACCCGGCGGAGGCGGGGGCGGCGGATGTGGTTTTTTGGGGGCCGGCGTTCGGGGAAGAGAAAGCGGCGTTGTTGCGGAGCGCGGAGGCGTTTGTTTTGCCGAGTCTGAGCGAGGGGTTGCCGATGTCGGTGTTGGAGGCGTGGGCTTATGGGTTGCCTGTGGTGATGACGCCGGAGTGCAACTTGCCGGAGGGGTTCGCCATTCAAGCTGCGCTGGAAATTCGAAATGCGGGAATGAGGGATTCGAAATGGGAGGGGCTGCGGGCGATTTTGGAAATGGACGATGGGGAGCGGCGGGAGATGGGGATGCGTGGCCGGAGGTTGGTGGAGGATCGGTTTACATGGCCGAAGGTGGCGGGACGGATGCGGGAGGTTTTTGAGAGTTTGGTGTGAGGTTTTCTTGAAAAGGGACAAGCCGGCTTTTGCCGGCTTTTTTTGTGCCCGGTTGGAATCTGGGGCGGTTGAAGGTGTCGGGCGGCGGGTCTGCGGTTTGGTGATTTTCGTCGAGGTGGGGTTGGATGCGCTCGGGGAGTTTGTTGGAATCCTTCAATTCGTGGTCGGGTTCGGGCTGGGCAGAGGGGAGGAGAGGTGCTCTGCTCGGAGGTGATGCAGGATTCGGGAATTCAATTTGAGGTGCCGATGCGGGAACTGAAGGCGCGGGCGCAATTGTTGCAACCGACGATCCGGCTGGGGAAGGGCGGGGCGACGCCGGAGTTTTTGGCGGAGCTTAAAAAGCTGCTCGTCTTGCACGGGCTCGTGAAAATGCGCTTCGAGGATTTCAAGGATCAACGCAAGACGCTCTCTCGGGAGCTCGCGGCTGTAACGGGTTCAACGCTGGTGCAGCAGGTCGGGCACACGGCGGTGTTTTTCCGGCCACGGGAAACGCGGGGATGATCGGGCCCGGAGTTGGCTGGCTGTGGTGTCCGTTTTGCCGGGTAACGATTTTGGAAAAAATTCAGTTGTGGTGGGTGCGGTCCGGTAGCAAAGTATTCACATGACTGTAGCGGGAAGTTTGAGTGCTGCGGCGGCTTATCAAGCGACAAGCAATCGCGATTCCCAAATGGCGCAGGCCATGCGCGAGGCTGCGATTCAACGGCGGGCCCGGGAGCAACAGTCCGCCGCGCGGTCCACAAAAGTGCAGTCCGCAGTCGCCGTGAGGCAGTCTCCGCGGGCCGAGAGCAGTGTGATGCAAACCTCTAGGGACGTCCGGCAGTTGGTGGCTCGCAGCATGCGCGAGGAGTCCTACGAAGTGCGTGCCGAAGGGCGTCGGCGTTTCGAGGAGCAGCAAGCTGCCTATTCCCGCGAGTTGGCGCGCCGGTCGGAATACATTCGGCAGGACGGCAATTCGATTCGCGAAAATTTTCGGGCGATCGCCTGACCCATCAACTCCGGAACGGTTCCCGGGGTTGACCGATCAATTTTTCAAATCGCAGGGATTGCGGGTTGTTGTTGCGTGAGGCAGTGGAAGGCGCCAAGGCCCCAGATGAGTTCGCGGCAATCGATGGGGACGATGCGGCGTGAGGGGAAGGCTTCATGCAACGCGGAGACGGCCCAGGCATCGTTGCGTTCGCCGAAAACCGGGAGGAGAACAACGGAGTTCGCTATGTAGAAATTTGCGTAGCTGGCGGGGAGTCGCTGGCCGCCGCGTTCGATGCGGCTGGGCATGGGGAGCGTGTGGACATGCAGGGGAGTGCCATCCGCGAGGCGCATGGTGTGGAGCAGGTCGAGGTTCCGGCGGAGCGGTTCGAAATTCGGGTCGTGCTCGTCCTCCTCGA
>JBMOIA010000216.1:0-2965 GCA_049317565.1 Terrimicrobiaceae bacterium
ACGATGCCGAATTCGGCGCGGCGGTTGAGCGCCCAGGCTTGTTCGTTGCTGGCGGGATCGGCGGGCATTTCGCTGCCGAAGCTGACCGTTTGAATGCGGTCGGAATTGATGCCGGCGTCGATCAGGGATTGGCGGACGGCTTGGGCGCGGCGTTCGCCGAGGCCGCGATTGTATTCCTGCGTGCCACGCTCGTCGGTGAATCCGGCGATGATGAGGCGACTCGAGGTGGAGTCCTTCAGCGCGGTGACGACTTGCTGGACTTTGGAGGATTCGGCGGGAGAGACGGCGTAACTGTCGTAGCCGAAATAAACAGGCGAGAACTGGCCTTTTGCGACGGTGTTGCTGAAGAAGTTCGCGTCGCCCTCGAAGCGCTCGCCGAGCGGGGTGCTGGTGACGAAGTCTCCGTCGGTGCCCGCGAACTGATCGCCTTTCTTTTTGTTACAGGCGGAAAGGGCGAGGACGGCGGAGACGGCGAATGCGAAGAGGAGCGAGGATTTTTTCATGCGGCGGAGATTGGACGGTTTTCGCGCGAATTCAAGCACGTCTGGTTCCGCTGCGGTGAGTCAGCGCATCAGGAGCGCGGCGCGGGCGCGCTTGATCTCGCGGGTGATCTTGCGGTGGAGGCGGGCGGACATGCCGGTCACACGGCGGGGAAGGATTTTCCCACTCTCGGTGACGAAGCGTTTCAGGAGGTCCGGGTTTTTGTAATCGATGGCCTCGGTGTTGATGTCCACCCGGCGGCGGGGCATCGGGCGGTTGGCGCGGCGGAAGTTCGAGCGGCGTTGGGGCGTCTTGGGCTGCATGGCGTGTTATTTGGTTTCGCGGTGGAGCGTGTGGCGGTTGAGGTGGGGGTTGAATTTCTTTTTCTCGAGCCGGCTCGGGGTGCGCGGGCTTTTTTTGTTGCGCGTGGTGATGTAGCGCGATGCGGGTTTGCCCTCGGCCTTGGCCTCGGTGCATTCGAGTGTGACGAGTTCCTGTGGCATGATGTTATTCCTTGGATTCCTGGGAGGGTGCCTCTTCCTCTTCGCCCTCGGAGTCTTCTTCGCCCAGGCCGAAGAGGGAGGTGACGGGAGTGCGCACGCGGTGGAGGCGGTTCGTTTTCTCGAGTTCCGACTGGCACTCGATGGTGTAGCGCGCGAACGGGAGGGCTTCGAGCCGGGCGTGCGGGATCGGACGGCCGGACATCTCGCACAGGCCATAGTTCCCCTCGTCGATTTTCTTGAGGGCGGCATCGATTTCAAAAAGGGAGTCGCGCTCCTGCGAGAGGAGGCTGAGGGCGAAGTCGCGATCGTAGGCGTCGCTGCCGGCGTCGCCGGTGTGCATGCCGAATGCCGAGGCCTCACTGCCCTCGGCGCGAGAGCGGAGGGTGTCGCGGCCGACGCCGCTCATGGAATCAAGGAGCGTGTCCTTGAGCTGGAGCAGGCGCTGGCGTTGCTTGAGAACCCAGCCGCTGACTTTCACGGGATTGGGCTTTTTCTTAATGATGATCGGAGGAAGTTTTTTCGGGGCGGGTTTGGCGGGTGCCTTGGCCGAACCTTTGGAAGCGGGCTTTGCCACGGCTTTCGGCTTGGGGGCCGGCTTTTTCGCCACCGGTTTTTTAGCCGCAGGCTTTTTGGCGACGGGTTTCTTGGGGGCTGCTTTTTTAGGAGCCGCTTTTTTGGGTGCGGGCTTCTTCGCCGCTGCCGGTTTCTTCTTGGCTGGAGCGGGCTTCTTCGCCTTGGCGGCCTTCTTCGCCACGGGCTTTTTGGCGGTTTTCGGCTTGGCGGCTTTTGTTTGTTTTTTCGCCATTGGAGGTTGGTTTTTGGTTAAAGGGGCGGGATAGATAGCCCAGAAGGTTCGGGGGGGCAAGGGGATTATTTGGCCAAAATCGCGAGGAGCGCGGCACTGCGCAAGGTCCAGCAAACCGTGCGGATCCAGTTGGTGGCGACAAGGCGGGCGTGGGCCCCGGGGTCCCATCCCCGCAACAGGGCGCGGTGCGCGGGAACCTGCAGGAGGAATGTGGAGAGCCAGATGATGGCGAGCAGGGCGCCCGAAGTGAGGAACAACCCGCCGCGCATCCCGCCGGCGAGGAGCAGGAGGAGAGTTCCCGCCTCGGCGACCATCAGCGGACCGGCGATGAACCCGGTGCGGTCGCAGTGGGCCTTTGCGGATTCGGCGAAGCCATCGTGCGAGAACCGGGACAGGAGCGGGTAGTGGACTATTTGGACAAACCAGATGAGCCCGCACATCGCGAAAGTGGCGGCGCAGTGGATGGCGAAAACCGCGTTCGCGTCCACAGGGGTTTTATTTGCCGATCAGAATGGCAATCGACCACTCGGCGGCGGTGTAGCTTTTCTGGACCGGCAACGGGGTTTCCTTGCCGAGGTCGCAAATGTCCTCCGGAGCGGGGAGGCTGGTATCCGCGAGCCGGTGCCATTGCATGGATTTCGGCAGGACGGGGAGGCCGAAGTTCAGCGGCTGGTAATACATGTTGCAGGCGACATAGATGAAGTGCGGGAGGCCGCCGATGGCGTTGCCGTGGCGGCCGCAGAGCATGAACGCCAGCGAGCGGCTGCTCGCGCTCCAGTCCGGGTGCCAAGGGAGGACGCCGTGCCAGCTGATGTCCGGGTAGCCGCTGCCGACCTGGTCGCGCTCGCTGAGGAACTCGGGCTGGCGCAGGACGGGGTTGGCCTTGCGGAAGGCGATGATGGATTTCGTGTAGCGGAGGAGTTCGCGGCCCTCCTCATCGGCGTCCCAATCAAACCAGTTCCACTCGGTGTCGTGGCAATACGCGTTGTTGTTCCCTCGCTGGGTGCGGCCGATTTCGTCGCCCATGGAGAGCATCGGGATGCCTTGGCTAACCATGAGGAGCGTCATGGCGTTTTTGCATTGGCGGAGGCGGAGCGAGCGCACGGCGGGGTCTCCGGTTTCGCCCTCGGCGCCGCAATTCCAGCTCTGGTTGTCGTCCGAGCCGTCGCGGTTGGCC
>JBMOIA010000217.1:0-2960 GCA_049317565.1 Terrimicrobiaceae bacterium
ATTTGGAGGATTTGCTGGCAGGCATGGGGTTTGAATTCCTTTCGCCCCGGAAAAACGACCCGCTGCGCAGCGGGATCCTCACGGCGCGACATCCGGGCAAGGACAGTGCGGTGCTTTTTGCGGAGTTGGAGAAAGGCGGAATCACGGCATCGCTACGGATGGACCGCTCCGGCGGAAAATGGCTGCGCTTCAGTCCACATTTTTACAACACGCGCGCCGAGATGCAGCGAGTGGGAGAGGTTCTGCGCGGCGCTCTCTGAGCCGAACATCCCGACTGCGACCCAGGGCAAATGATCAGGCCGCCAGGCTCGAAAGGAGTTTTTGGTGGATGCCGTCGAAGCCGCCGTTGCTAAAGACGACGACGATGTCCCCGGGGCTGGCGAGAGGGATGAGGCGGGCGACGATGGAATCGGCGTTTGGTTCGTAGAAAGCGGGCTTGCCGCTGGCGGCGATGTCGGCGACGACGCGCTCGGGATCGAGGCGTTCGTTTTCGGGGAGTTGGTCGAGGCGGGCGATTTGCGAGATGAATGCGCCGTCTGCTTCGGCGAAAGCGGCGGGGAGTTCGTGCTGAAAGACGGCTCGACGGGTGGTGTTCGAGCGGGGCTCGAAAAGCGCCCAGATGCGGGCGGCCCCGTATTTTTTGCGGAGACCGGCGAGGGTTTCGCGGATGGCAGTGGGGTGGTGGCCGAAGTCGTCGATGACAGTGATCCCATTGACGGTGCCGCGGACTTCCTGGCGCCGGCGGATACCCTGGAACGATTCGAGGGCGCTGCGGATTTTTTCGGCGGGCACACCGTAGTGGCGGGCGGCGGTGGCCGCCATTGCGGCGTTGCGGATATTGAAGTCGCCGGAGAGTGGAATGGAGAATTTCTCGCCGAAAAGTTCGAAAGAGGATCCGGTCGGCGAGTGCGAGACGGCGGTAATGCGGTTGGCGCAATCAGGTCCGAAGCCGACCTCGAGGATGGGTGCGGGGCATTGGCGCGCGGCGTCGATGCAGTTCGGATCGTCGCCGTTGATGAGAACCATGCCTTCGGAGGGGACGATGTTGAGGAAACGGCGGAAGCTGGTTTTTATTTCGTCGAGGTCGCGGTAGATGTCCGCGTGGTCGAACTCGATGTTGTTTACAATGGCGAGCTCGGGCAGGTAGTGGACAAATTTGGAGCGTTTGTCGAAGAAAGCGGTGTCGTATTCGTCGCCCTCGATGACGAAGAATTTCGAGTCCCGGATGTTGGAACCCTGGCCCAGGTTGGCAGGGATGCCACCGATGAGGTAGCCGGGCGCGAGGCCGGCGTGCTCGAGAATCCAAGCGAGGATCGAGGTGGTGGTGGTTTTTCCGTGCGTGCCCGTGACGACCAGGTTGTGACGGCCGCGGAGGACGAAATGTTTGAGCGTTTCCGGAAGCGAGAGATAGAGGAGCTTGCGGTTCAGGACGGATTCGACGGCGGGGTTGCCGCGCGACATGGCGTTGCCGATGACGATGAGGTCGGCGGCCGGGATGTCCGCGGGATTGAAGCCCGGAATGATGCGAACGCCCTTCGACTCAAGAAAAGTGGACATGGGCGGGTAAACATTTTCGTCCTGTCCGGTGACCGTAAAGCCCTGGTCCTTCATGGCGGCGGCGACCGAGCCCATGGCAGTGCCGCAAATGCCGAGGAAGTGGATGTGGCGGGGTGAGGTGTTCAAGATGGATGGCAACCGCGGGCGGAACCGATGGCGATTTTACTCATCCGACTCGGGAATGTGGCGCGAGCGGGAATTCAAGAGCAACAGAACACCGACCTTGAGGACCATGATGGCGAGCGCCGCAAGGATCAGCGGGAATTTAAGGCGCTCGGTGCGGGCGGACATTAGTAAACATCCTTCCGGTAGCGTTTGTCCTTTTTCAAGGCATCGATGTATTCCTTCGCCTGCTCGGGAGATTTTTCGCCGTGTTTTTCGACAACGGAGTGGAGGGCGGCGTCGACATCCTTCGCCATGTTTTTCGCATCGCCGCAGACATAGAAGAGGGCTCCCTTCTCGAGCCAGTCGTAGAGGTCGGCACCATGTTCCAGCATGCGGTGCTGGACATAGATTTTCTCCGATTGGTCGCGGGAAAAAGCGGTGGTGAATTTCGAGAGGAGGCCGGAGGCCGTGGCGGCTTCGAACTCGTCCTTGTAAAAGAAATCGGAGGCGGCTTTCTGCTCGCCGAAGAACAGCCAGTTCGGGCCCTTCGCACCGGTGGCCTGGCGCTCCTGTAGGAATGCGCGGAACGGAGCGATGCCTGTGCCTGGGCCGACCATGATCGCCGGGGCGTCGGTGTTTTCCGGGACGCGAAAATGTTTGGCCGTGTGGACGAAGACCGGCACACCAGCTTGGGCGCGCTCGGCAAGGAAGGTCGAGCAGACGCCTTCACGGCGGCGCGTGCTGTGTTCGACGCCATAGCGCACGACGGCGACCGTGAGGTGAACGGATTCGCCCACGGTGCGGCGCGAGGAGGCGATCGAGTAAAGGCGTGGCTGCAGCTTGCGCAGTAGTTTCACGAACTCCTCGGGGGTGAAGCGGGCTGCGGAGAATTCCTGCAAGACATCGAGGACATCGCGGCCCCAGAGGAAATTTTCGAGCGAGGCTTTTTCCTCGGGGAGGAGGAGGTTTGCGAGGAACGCGCCGGAACTGTCGCGCTCGGAGACCGCCTGCAGGAGCTGCTTCGACGGTTCGGTGAGGATGTAGCTTTTCAGGAGCGCCTCGCGGAGCGGGGCCGGTGCGCCGTCCGCGGTGGTGACCGCTTCATCGCCGGAGAAACCGAGTTCCTTGAGGACCAGGTCCACGAGCGCGGAATTGTTCGTGGGGAAAATACCCAGCGAATCGCCGACCTCGTAGGCAAGGCCCGAGCCGGCGAGCGAGATTTCAAAGTGGCGTGTATCCTTGTTCGACCCTTCGCCCGTGAGTTTGCGGTTTACAGACAGTGTGGCCGGAAAGGGGTT
>JBMOIA010000218.1:0-2944 GCA_049317565.1 Terrimicrobiaceae bacterium
CCCATCGTCCCGCCAAGCCGACCCGCAGTCAAAACAAACGATTCCACTCACCTCGCAAAATCCAGGAACTTGTCGTCGCCCGCTCCAGCCTTGCCATAACGATTCCACATTCGATCATCGCCCCAACTTACGATGGACCCGGTTGCCGCCACCACACTTGCCCTCTCCGTTGTCACTCTCGCAGCCGTCCTCTTCCTCGCCATCCGCCAGCGCCACCAGGCGTCCATCGACCGTGCCGAATCCGCCCGAGTCCTGGAGGCGCTCCTCCGTTCGGAACTCGCCGCCCAGCGCACAGACTCGCGCTCCGAAAATTCCGCCGCCCGCCAGGAACTCCTCGAGTGGCTCCGCACCACACTCGGCCAGCAATCCGAATCCACCCGCGAATCCCTGAACTCGAACTCCACAGCCGTCCGCGCCCTCCAGGACTCGCTCGCCACCACCGTCAAAAATTCTTTCGACCTCCAGAACCAGCAACTCGCGAACCTCGCCCGCCTCAGCGAGGAAAAACTCGAAGCCGTCCGCACGGCCGTCGAGGGCCGCCTCGCCGCGATCCAGCAGGACAACAATGCGAAGCTCGAAGCCATGCGCGCGACCGTTGAGGAAAAACTCCAGTCCACCCTCGAGCGCCGGCTCGGCGAGTCGTTCAAGATCGTCAGCGAGAACCTCGACAAGGTTCAGGCCGCGATGCTGAACATGCAGACGCTGGCCGAGGGCGTGGGCGACCTCAAGCGTGTCATGACCAATGTCACCCGCCGCGGCGCCTGGGGCGAATTCCAGCTCGCCACCATCCTCGAGCAATTCCTCAGCCCGCAGCAATACGACACGAATGTCTCCACCAAAGGCGGATCCGAGCGCGTGGAATTCGCCGTCAAACTCCCGGGCCGCGATGCGGAAAACCCCACCGTCTGGCTCCCGATCGACGCGAAATTTCCAAAAGAGGACTATGAGCGCCTCGTCGCCGCCCTCGAAGCCGGCGCAGCCGAAGAGGCCGAGACCGCCGCTCGCCAACTCGAGATCCGCATCAAGGCAAACGCCCGCGACATCCGCGAGAAATACATCAACCCGCCGGCCACCACTGATTTTGCCATCATGTTCCTGCCCACCGAGGGCCTCTACGCCGAAGTCCTCCGCCGCCGCGAACTCGCCGAGTCCATCCAGCGCGACCACCGCGTCGTCATCGCCGGCCCCACCACGCTCGTCGCCCTCCTCAACAGCCTCCAAATGGGCTTCCGCACACTGGCCATCGAAAAACGCTCGGGCGAGGTCTGGCAAATCCTCGGTGCCGTCAAAACCGAGTTCTCGAAATTCGGCGCCGCCCTCGAAAGCGTGAAACGCAAGCTCCACACCGCCTCGAACGAAATCGACGAGGTCGGCACCCGCACCCGCGTCATGGAACGCAAGCTCCGGTCAGTTGAAACACTCCCCGATTCCCGTGCGGAGGAACTCCTCGGCACCGAATCGCCGGGCCGCTTGCCGCCTCCTCCCGCGGAGTGACGGCCCGCTTTTTCCTTTGCTCCAGCGCGTTCCCTGATAAGCACATGGGTTCGTGGACTACGACCTGATCGTCATCGGTTCCGGCCCCGCAGGCGAGAAGGGTGCCGCGCAGGCAGCCTACTTCGGCAAGAAGGTCGCCCTCATTGAAAAGGAAAGTTTCCCCGGAGGCGCCGCCGCCAACACTGGCACCCTCCCCTCGAAAACCCTCCGCGAAACCGCACTCCACCTCTCGGGCTTCCACAAGCGCGACCTCTACGGCCTCGACTTCGATTTCAACCAGCGCATCAACGCCGCCAATTTCCTCCACCATTTCCAAAATGTCCGCGCCCAGGAACGCGAGCGCATCGGAAAAAACATGGACCGCCACCATGTTGAAACCATCCAAGGCACTGGCTCGTTCCTCGATCCAAACACCATCCTCGCCACCCGCGCCGACGGCACCACCCGCACACTCACCGCCTCGAAAATTCTCATCGCCACCGGCACCCGCCCGCACCACCCGGCTGATTACCCGTGGCACGACCCGCGCCTCCTCGAGTCGGACACCATTCTCAATATCACCGAACTCCCCGAAAAAATGCTCATCATCGGCGGCGGCGTCATCGGCAGCGAATACGCCTGCATTTTCGCCGCACTCGGCGTCCGTGTCATGCTCGTGGACGGCCGCGACCGCCTTCTCGGATTTCTCGATGCCGAACTCTCCGTCGCGCTCCAGAACGCCATGCGAGCGATGGGCATCGACCTCCGCCTCGGCGACAAGGTGGAGTCTCTCACCTCGGGGGAAAAACTCGAAGCCGTCCTGAAAAACAGCGGCACCCACTCGTTCGACACCGTCCTCGCCGCCGCCGGCCGCCAGGGCAACACCACCTCCATGGGCCTCGAAAAAATCGGCATCGAGCCCGACAAACGCGGACTCCTCAAAGTCAACGAGCACTACCAGACCTCCGTCCCGCACATCTACGCCGCCGGCGATGTCATTGGCTTCCCCGCCCTCGCCTCGACCTCCATGGAACAGGGCCGTGTCGCCATGTGCCACGCGTTCGACCTCAAATACAAAACCGACATCGCCCGCATCCTCCCGCTCGGCATTTACACCATCCCCGAATGCTCCTGCGCCGGCGAAACCGAGGAATCCCTCCGCGAGAAAAAAATCCCCTATGTCGTCGGCCGCACCTTCTACTCGCAGAACAGCCGCGGCTTCATTATCGGCGACAAGGAGGGCCTGCTGAAACTCCTCTTCGCCGCTGAGGACATGCGAATCCTCGGCATCCATGTCCTCGGCGAGGAAGCCACCGACCTCGTCCACATCGGCCTCACCGCCCTCCTCCTCGGCCAGACCGCCTCGATCTTCATCGACACCTGCTACAACTACCCCACCCTTTCCGAGATGTATAAATACGCGGCCTACGACGCCCTCGGCCGCAAGCAGCGCGGCGAAATCGTCCAGCCC
>JBMOIA010000219.1:0-2939 GCA_049317565.1 Terrimicrobiaceae bacterium
GGCTACGGCACCGGCAGCGCCCACCCGGTCACGCATGTGAGCTGGTATGACGCCGTGAAGTGGTGCAACGCGAAGAGCGAGCACGAAATCCTCGAGCCGGCCTACTACATGGAGGGGAAAGTTTTTCGGAACGGCGAATTCGGCCCCGATGGCTCGCGCCTGATCTCATGGCACAAAAAGGCGAACGGCTACCGCCTGCCCACCGAAGCCGAGTGGGAGTGGGCCGCGCGCGGGGGGCCGCTCAGCAACGGGCACACCTTCAGCGGCAGCGACAAGGCCGAGGAGGTGGGCTGGTATGAAAAAAATTCCAACGGCGGCGCGAAGCCCGTGGGATTGAAAAACGCGAACGAACTCGGCCTCCACGACATGAGCGGCAATGTGTGGGAGTGGTGCTGGGACATGGACCAGAGCGGGTCCGCGCACCGCATCCGCGGCGGGAGTTGGAACCACCATGCCAACCACGGCACCGTCCGCTACCGCATCAGCCGCAGCCCGGAGACCCGCTATGGCGTGATCGGATTCCGCCTCGCGCGGAACCGCTGAGTTTTTTTTGGAACCCAAGAATGAACACCCTTCTCAAAGCCGCCTTGGAGACGACCCACCTCGAGCACCTCCTCCAGGCATTCACCAACGAGGGCGTCACGGACGACATCCTCTGCGAACTTGCGGACCAGGACCTCGAGAAACTGGGGATCACGAAGCTGGGCGACCGCAAACGCCTGCTCCTGGTTTTCCATAAGACCCCGAAAATCCAAGGTGGGGAAACGGTCATGGTCGAGGTGAAGGGCGGGGTGCTTCCCGAGTATTCCGAATGCAAGGGCACCCCCGTGGCAACCTTCGATATCGGGAAATACCCTGTCATGCACGAGGAGTGGGAATGGGTGCGCATGTGGGGCTTTTCCAACGGCTATCAACTCGGCGAGGGGCAACGGAACGGGGACTTCCGCCCGATCACCAAGGTCAGCTGGTATGACGCCGTCAAGTGGTGCAACGCCAAGAGCGAACACGAGACTCTGGAGCCCGTTTACCGCATTGAGGACGCGGTCTTCCGCAACGGGGACTACGGCTCCAGCGGCTCGAAATGGATCAAGCGGAATGAAAAGGCGAACGGCTACAGGTTGCCGCTCGAAGCCGAATGGGAGTGGGCTGCGATGGGCGGCGTGCTGGCCATCAAACCCACCACGGGCTCGCCCAAGAACATCGCCGACAACGAGCCGGAAGTTCAATTCGGCGCCTTTGGGGCCTACTTCAACGAACTGGGCATTTACGAGATCACCTCGAATATGTGGGAGTGGTGTTGGGACCGAGATGAGACCGGCACGGCCCACCGCATCCGCAGCGAGAGCACCTGGAGCCGCAAGACCCACCCGGACCATAGCCACCGCCGCGTGAGCCGCAGCCCGGAGACCCGCTACAGCGTTCTCGGATTCCGACTGGCGAGGAACGCGTAGGGTATCGCCGGATTGGGCCGGATTTTCCGGCGCTGGCTTGGAGAAATGAGGGATTGCGCCGCGTGGCGCCTTTGCCTATTGCGTGGTTTTCCCAAACCCACCTCCCTATGACCCATAAAAAACCCCATCTCAGCTTTTGGTCCATTTGGAACATGAGCTTCGGCTTCCTCGGCATTCAATTCGGCTGGGGGCTCCAAATGGCCAACATGTCGTCGATCTACCAAATGCTCGGCGCCGAGGAATCCGAGTTGCCGCTCCTGTGGCTGGCCGCGCCGGTGACCGGGCTCGTGGTGCAGCCGATCATCGGCTACATGAGCGACCGGACCTGGAACAAACTGGGGCGCCGACGCCCGTATTTCCTCGTGGGCGCCGTCCTCGCCTCGATCGCGCTGGTGTTCATGCCGAACTCCAGCACGCTGTGGATGGCGGCCGGGTTGCTATGGATTCTCGATGCCTCGGTGAACATCAGCATGGAGCCGTTCCGCGCGTTCGTCGCCGACAAGCTTCCCGAGGAGCAGCGCAAGCAGGGGTTCGCCGTGCAGAGCATTTTCATCGGCCTCGGCGCCGTCCTTTCCTCGGCGATGCCGTTTGTTTTGACGAACTGGTTCGGTGTGGCCGGCACGGCGCCGGAGGGGCAAATCCCGCCCGCGGTGCACATCGCCTTCTACACCGGCGCGGCGGCGTTCCTGCTCGCGGTCCTCTACACGATTTTCACAACTGGGGAATATCCCCCGGCCGACATGGCGGAGTTCGAGCGCATGAAGGCCGAGCACAAAGGGGTGGGGGGATTCTTCCGCGAATTCTTCCACGGGCTGGCGACCATGCCGAAAACCATGCGCCAACTCGCGTGGGTGCAGTTTTTCACTTGGACAGGGCTTTTCTGCATGTGGATCTACTTTTCTCCTGCGATCGCCCGGCATGTCTTCGGCGCGGTCAAGGACACGCCGGAATTTTCCGGCCTCGTGGCCCAAGCCGGCCAGTGGACCGGGGTAAGCTTCTCCGTTTACAACGGCGTTTGCTTCGTCTTTTCCTTCATCCTGCTGGCACTCACGCGGCAATTCTCCGCAAAGGCTATCCACATCGTGTGCCTCCTGCTGGGCGGCTTGGGGCTCGTGGCGGTCTCTGTGATCACGCAAAAGGAAATGCTGCTCCTCTCAATGGTCGGCGTCGGAATCGCCTGGGCCTCCATCCTCTCAATGCCTTACGCGATGCTGGCCAACTGCCTGCCCGCCGAGAAAATGGGCTTCTACATGGGCGTGTTCAACTTCTTCATCGTGTTGCCGCAAATCGCCGTCGCGCTTGGACTCGGGGAAATCCTGGTCCACTTCCCGGATGTGGATTCGCTGTATGTGGTGGTGGGCGGAGGCGCCTCGATGATTTTGGCTGCGCTGTTGACCTTGCGGGTCCAAGCGGCCGACCACGCCTGACCGCGACGATCAGGGATTGGCCTTGGCGGAATTCACCTTCTCCAACTTCGGCGCGATGACG
>JBMOIA010000220.1:0-2931 GCA_049317565.1 Terrimicrobiaceae bacterium
CCGACCCCGAGCGCAAGCGCAAGATCATCGGCAACGAGTTCATCAAGGTCTTCGAAAACGCCGCGCGCGACCTGAAAAAATCCGACCCCGGCCACTACCGCTTCCTCGCCCAAGGCACGCTCTACCCCGATGTGATCGAGAGCGTTTCCATTTCCGGCAACCCCGCCGCGCTCATCAAGAGCCATCACAATGTCGGCGGCCTCCCCGAGAAAATGAAATTCGAGTTGGTCGAGCCGCTCCGCCAGCTTTTCAAAGACGAAGTCCGCCAAGTCGGACGCGAGCTCGGCCTCTCCCGCGAAATCGTCGATCGCCAGCCCTTCCCCGGCCCCGGCCTCGCCATCCGCATCCCCGGCGAGATCACACCCGAGCGCCTCCGCATCGTTCGCGAAGCCGATTCGATTGTCCTCGAGGAAATGAAATCCTCCGACTGGTATTACAAAGTCTGGCAATCCTTCGCCGTCCTCCTCCCCGTCCGCAGCGTCGGCGTGATGGGCGACGAGCGCACCTACGACTACACGATCGCGCTGCGCATCGTGAGCAGCCACGACGGCATGACCGCCGACTGGGTGCGCATCCCGCACGAACTCCTCGCCAAAATTTCCGCCCGCGTCATCAACGAGGTCAAAGGCGTCAACCGCGTCTGCTACGACATCTCCAGCAAACCTCCCGCCACCATCGAGTGGGAGTAGGGGGGCGCCCCAACGGAGCGGGGCGGCGGGTGGTTGGGAAAACCCAAGGTTTGATTTCCCAGGCCCGGCAGGGCATTTTTTCCACATGATCAGCCGCGAGGTCCACAAGGCGAAATCCTTCCGCGAAGCCGATGAATGGACGAAGCGTCAATACCGAGAAATGACGCCCTCGGAGCGCATCGACGCGGCGCGCGCCCTGCAGAGGAGGGTCTTCGGCCCCAATCCACCCGATGTGAGGGAATCATGCCGCCGGGAAACAAAATAACCGCGGGGAATTTTTCCCCCGACCTGATTGAGTTTTTCCGCGTGCTGGAGCGTCACCAAGTGGAATGCATGGTTGTCGGTGGCGAGGCTGTGATCTTCCACGGCTATCCGCGGTTCACCGGGGACATTGATTTTTTCTACGGCACCGATGCGGGGAATATCGGAAAGCTTTTCGCCGCGCTTCTTGAGTTTTGGAACGGCAACATACCGGGCATCGCGGCGGCTTCGGAACTTGCGGAGGAGGGGGTCGTGGTGCAATTCGGTCGGCCTCCGCACCGGATCGATCTACTCAACCGCATTGACGGCGTGGCGTTCGCCGAAGCGTGGCCCAACCGCGTGGAGGTGGAAATCGCGGGGGCGGGAAATCCAATCCGCACGGCGTATCTCGGCAAGGGGGAGTTGTTGAAAAACAAACGCGCCTCCGGCAGGCCGAAGGATCTGGACGATGTGGAGCACCTCGCCTGAGGCGGGGCGTGTTATTTCTCGATAAGGCTGCTTTTGCAGAGTTCGGCGTAGAGGCCGCCGCGGGCAAGGAGTTCGGTGTGGAGGCCGCGCTCGATGATGCGGCCACGGTCGAGCACGAGGATTTCGTCGGCGTGGCGGACGGTGGAGAGGCGGTGCGCGATGACGAAGCTCGTGCGGTTTTCCATGAGGCGGTCGAGGGCCTGCTGGATGAGGCGCTCGGTGGCGGCGTCCACACTGGCGGTGGCCTCGTCGAGGATGAGGATGGGCGGGTTTTTCAGGAGGGCACGGGCGATCGAGAGGCGTTGTTTTTCGCCGACGCTGAGTTTTACGCCGCGCTCGCCGAGGGGCGTGTGGAGGCCTTGCGGGAGGCGCGCGATGAACTCGGCGGCATTGGCGGCGCGGAGGGCTTCCCAGAGTTCCTCCTCGGTGGCGGCGGGGCGGCCGATGCGCAGGTTTTCGGCGGTGGTGCCGTTGAAGAGGAAACTTTCCTGGGTGACGGCGGCGATATTCGCGCGGAGGTGATGGCGGGGGATTTCGCGGAGCGGGGTGCCGTCGATCTCGATCGAGCCGGAGGTGAACTCGTAGAAGCGGACGAGGAGGTTGGCGATGGTGGATTTTCCGGCGCCGGTGGGGCCGACGAGCGCGACCATTTTTCCAGCCGGGGCGTCGATGTCGATGTCGTGGAGCACGGGCAGCCTGGGATCGTAGGAAAACGACACGCCGCGGCAGGTGACATGGCCGTGGATCGGCTTGGGAACTGCCCCGGCGGCTTCGTCGGACTCGGGTTCGGAGTCCATGATTTCGAAAACCCTGTCGCCGGCGGCGCGGCCGGATTGGAAAATCTGGTTGAGCTGGTGCAGGCGGCCGACGGGTTCGTAGAGAAAGCGGACGAGGACGAAGAAGGCGACGAGCGCGCCGGTTTCCATTTGTCCCGAGAGGACGAGCGGTGTGCCGAAGCTCGCGACGAGCAGAATGCCGAGCGCGGAGAGGAATTCCATGCCCGGTTGGTAGATCGCCCAGGCTTTCATGACGGTGAGGGTGGCCTTGCGGACGCCGTCGCTGGCGCTGTCGAAGCGGGCGTGTTCGCGGTCCTCGCTGGTGTAGGTTTTTATCTGGCGGATGCCGGCGATGTTGTCGTGGAGGAGGGAATTGAGGGCGGAGACGGCCTTGCGTTGTTTGCGGTAGCGTGAGCGGGCGGTGAGCGTGTAGGCGAGGGCGCCGGCGGCGAGGAACGGCACTGGCGCCAAGGCTGCCAGCGTGAGCGGCGGGCTGTAGGCGAGCATGAGCGCGGAGACGACGAGGATTTGTAGGACCGCCACGCTGCCTTGCTCGATGCCGTCGATGAGCACGCGCTCGACATTCGCCACATCCTCGACGAGGCGTGTCATGATGTCGCCGGTGGCGCGGTTGTCGAACCAGGGGAGGGGAAGCCGCTGGATGTGCGCGTAGAGTTCGCTGCGGAGGTCGAAAATGACGCGCTGCTCGAAATGGTTGTTGAAGAAGATGCGGGCGG
>JBMOIA010000221.1:0-2928 GCA_049317565.1 Terrimicrobiaceae bacterium
CCGGCGCCGACGATGGTGTGGAGTTCGTCGATGAAGAGGATGACCTTGCCCTCGCTGGCGGTGACTTCTTTGAGGAAGGCTTTCAGGCGGTCCTCGAATTCCCCGCGGAATTTCGCGCCGGCGACCATCGAGCCAATATCCATCGCGATGAGGCGTTTGTTTTTGAGGGATTCGGGGACATCGCCCGAGACGATGCGGCGGGCGAGGCCTTCGACGATCGCGGTCTTGCCCACGCCGGGTTCGCCGATGAGGACGGGGTTGTTTTTTGATCGGCGTGAGAGGACCTGCATGGTGCGGCGGATCTCGTGGTCGCGGCCAATGACCGGGTCGATCTTCCCCGCGCGGGCGGCGGCGGTGAGGTCGCGGCCGTATTTTTCGAGTGTTTGGTATTTTCCCTCGGGGTCCTGGTCGGTGACGCGCTGGTTGCCGCGGAGTTCGGCGAGGGCCTTCATGAGGCGGTCCTTCGTCACGCCGCTTTCGTGGAGCATTTTCGCGGCGGCGGATTTTCCGGCGATGAGGGCGAGGAGGAAGTGTTCCACGCTGGTGAATTCGTCCTTGAGCACGGCCATCTCGCCTTCGGCGCCGTCGAGCGCCTTGCGGAGTTCTGTGGAGAGCTGCGGTTGGGCGGCGCCGCGGACGGTGGCGAGTTTCGCAATCGAGTCGGCGAGGCGGGATTCCAGCGCGGGGACGGCGACGCCGAGTTTTTCGAGCAGGGGCTTGGCGAGGCCGTCGGGTTGCTCGAGGAGGGCGAGGAGGAAATGCTCGGGCGTGGCCTCCGGGTTTTCCTTGGCGGTGGCGGAGTCGATGGCGGAAGCGAGGGCCTCGCGGAGCTTGATGGTGAATTTTTCGGGTCTCATGGCCGGATCGGGTGAGTCGGCATTTTATACACCATGCGCCGGTGATGCGATAGTGGGGAGGAGACGGGTGTTTTCGGGGAGAGGTGATTTTCGGTTTCCCGATCGAAGCTCGCGGGGGTTGAATGCCGCGATGCCCGAATCAGCCAATTCCGCTGTGACAGATCTGACGCCGATCGTGAAGGACTCGGAGGTCCTTGTTTCGCAGGTCTCCCCGGTGCTTTTCGCCGCGGTGGTTTTCATTCTCATCATGATCAATCATGCGTTTTTCACCGAACTGGTTTCATTCCTGCACACGAGGGTGACGAAGCCGCTTCTCGATGCGAACAGGAGGTTGTTGGCGCGGCCGGCGCTGTATTTTGGCGTGTTGATTCTGATCAGTTCGCACCTTGTCGAAATTTGTATCTGGGGCTACGCGCTGGTTTGGGCCGGTTTCGTGGCAGGTATTGGCGAGGCGCTTTATTTCAGCGGCAGCACCTACACGACACTTGGCTACGGAAACGACATTCTGCCCGGCGCCTCGAATTCCATCACGGCGGTGATTGCGCTTTCGGGAATGTTTTCGATCGCCTGGACCACTTCCTCACTGATGGGAATGATCCAGCATCTTCTCAGCAGAAAAGCCTAAGGCGGCTCTTGAGCGAGGTCGGGGTGAAGGCCCCTTTTGTATCGGGCCGGCGAGCCACGAAGTTGATGCCGCAGTCGATGGCCGCCCCGACCGATGGCTTCGATCGAATCCCAAGGAGTGGGGTGGCCTCGGCTGCGCTTGGTTTCCGGGATTGCCAAGGGTCGCCGGTTGCGGAGCATTCGGGCGTGAGCATTTCCCGAAAGATTGTGGTCGTGGGCGGCGGGGCGGCGGGCTTTTTCGGGGCCATCGCCGCGGCGGAGGCCGATCCCCGCGCGAGTGTGACGATTCTGGAAAAAACCCGCCATGTGCTGGCGAAGGTCCGGATTTCCGGAGGCGGGCGGTGCAATGTCACCCACGCCTGCTTCGATCCCCGCGAGCTTTCCCAACGCTATCCTCGTGGTGGCCGTGCCCTCATTGGACCCTTCACCCGTTTCGGTCCGCGCGAGACGATCGAGTGGTTTCATTTGCGCGGCGTGAATCTCAAAACCGAGGCCGATGGCCGCATGTTTCCGGTCACCGATTCCTCGCAATCCATCATCGATTGCCTGATGGACTCCGCGAAAAACGCGGGGATTCAAATCAGGCTCCACACCGGCCTTGAGGCGATCAAACGCCAAGCTGGCGGCGGGTTTTCGCTGAAAGTCTCCACCGGCGAAACTTTGCCTGCCGACCGCCTGCTCTGGGCCGCCGGGGGTTGCCGGGCGGAAAACCATCCGCTCGTTCCCCTCGGCCACACGCTCGTCCCGCCGGTCCCCTCGCTATTCACTTTTCACATCGACTCTCCGTGGCTTCGTGAACTCCCCGGTGTTGCCGTGGAAGATGTCCAGGTCTCCGTCCCCGGCACCGCGCTCAAGCAACGCGGGCCACTGCTCGTCACCCATGCCGGCGTGAGCGGCCCGGCGATCCTGCGTTTATCGGCCTGGGGCGCACGGGAACTCCATGATGCCGACTACCGTTTTCCTCTTCGCATCGCCTGGCTTCCCGAGGAAAAACCCGATTCGCTGCTCGCGGAAATCCAGCGCCGTCGCGAGACGCATGGCGGGCAAACCGTTCTGCGCGCCCGCTGGAATCCGCTCCCCGCGCGGCTCTGGGAGCAGCTCGTGCTTCATGCGGGCATCGCGTCCGACACGAAATGGTCGCGTCTCGCCAAGACCGAAGCCCAGAAACTGGTCGCGCTTCTCACCGCCACCGAACTCCCCGTCACCGGCAAGAGCATGAACAAAGAGGAATTCGTCACCTGTGGCGGAATCCCGCTTCCCGAGGTCGATTTCAAAACGCTGCAAAGCCGCGTCGTCCCCGGGCTTTTTCTCGCCGGCGAATCGCTCGACATCGACGGCGTCACCGGCGGTTTCAATTTCCAAGCGGCCTGGACGACCGCCTGGATTGCCGGACAACACATGGCCCGCTGAACGCCCCGCCTCACGCGCCGGCGGGGCGGCGTCCGAA
>JBMOIA010000222.1:0-2923 GCA_049317565.1 Terrimicrobiaceae bacterium
GGCATCGACAATTTCCCTGGCAACCGCGTTTTCATCCCATGCCTTCGCGGCTTCGCGGCTTCGCGGGCGGATCATTTGCCCTCCTTGGCGAGGCGGGCGGCTTCGCGGTATTGGGTGCGGAATTGGTCGGAGAGTTCCTTGGCGAGGCGGACTTCCTCGATGCGGTTTTTCGAAGCGAGGGCGGGCTTGATCCGGGTGCGGGCGGTTTCGTAGCCGACGGCAGAAACATTGGTGAATGTTTTGTAGGCCTCGCGCGGGAACCCGGCGGCGATGAGTGCGGTCCAGGCTTCGGTTTGTTCCTTGTGGAGGTCGAGGCACATGACTCGCACGATGAAGGCGAGCGCGCGGAAGAGCGGGGCGGTCCATTCGGCGTGGTAGGTGAAGAGCTTCGCCTCTTCGTAGGGCTGGACGGCGGGGTCGGACCGGTATTGCGCGAATTCCGGGGCGTAGAGTTCCTTGCGGATGGGCAGGCGGCGTAGCGCGTATTTCTGGGGTCCGCCGGGCGTTCCGGGTTTGAAGTTCCAGAGTTTCTGCCCCTCCAGCGAGAGGACGAACGAAATGAATTCCTCGGCGGCGGCGCGGTTCGGTGCGCCGCGCAGGAGGGCGATGGGATCGACGCCGACCGAAGAGCCACCAGCCGGGGTGAAGTATTGGAGCCGGGATTCGGAATTACCGACCTTCACGGCCTCGCTCTGGAAGCGGCCGTAGAAGTCGATGCACATGCCGATGGCGGCGTCGCCGAGCGAGACATCGATCGGGATTTTCGCGGCGGAGTCTGTGAAGTAGCGGGCGTTCGCGGAGGCGGCCTGGATGATTTGGAGGCCGCGCGCCCAGCCCATCGCGATGAGGGCTTCGTGTTCGCCGCCGCCTTCGGCCACGAGGCGCTGCATCTGCTGCTGGACGACCATTTCGAAGGCCTTGGCCGCGGAGCCGCTTTTGGTGGGGTCGGCCAGCGCGACCTGTCGGAGGAACGCGGGGCGGGTGAGGTCCTCCCACGAGGCGGGCAGGTCCTCGATACCGAGGCTTCGGAGGGAGTCGGAGTTGTAGCAAATGCCGAACGAGGACAGGCAGGCGCCAATCCAGATGCCGTCCGGCTTGTAAAAGGTTTCGCCGGACACGGATTGCGGGATGGAATTTTCCGTGAACCATTGCGGGTGGTTGCGGATGGCGTCCGAGGGGACGATTCGCCCGGCGGCGGCCTGCTGGTCGAAATCATAGGCGCCGCCGCCGAAGAAGACATCAATACCGATACCTGTGTCCGAGGAGAGGAAGAACCGGCGCGCGGCCTGGGCGGGGGAGTCGGAGGCGGGGTCGGCCGGGAGTTTAACTGAGGGGCTGTCGAACGAGGAGGAGACTTCTGGGTGCGGGGTGCGGCTGGCTTTTTTCCAGGCGGCTTCGAAGGCGGCAAGGTATTCGCCGGCGAGGTAGCGGGAAATTTCACTGGTGCCGCCGGGCATGCGCCAGTCGATGCGGATCGTGCGGCCGGTTTTCGCGTGGTAGTGGCGGGCGAAGGCGAGGGCGAACTCGTGGCGCACGGCCTCGTTGTGCGGGGTGATGACGACGAGGGTTTCGTCGGCGGCGGCGAGCAGGTTGTTGCCCGGCTTCAGAAGGAACGGCAGGCCGATGACGGCGGCGAGGGCGAGGGCCACGGCGAGGACGCGACGACCCACCGGGCTTTCTTTCGCTTTCATGGGGGCCGGGTCAGGGCTGCAGGATGACGACATCGCCGGGGTCGGCGACGGCGTGGCACTTGTGGCCCGGTTCGCGGAAGGCGAGGTGGGGATTGAGTTCGAAAACCTTCAGGTCCGCTCCGGCCGCGACAAAGCGGTATTGAGCCACCTCGCCGAGGTAAACGGAATCGCGGATTTCGCCGGGGATGGAGTTGCGGGGAGCGGCTTCCTCGCGCAGGGCCCAGCTCTCGGGGCGGATGCAGAGAACGGCGGCTGCATCTTTTTGGGGCTTCCAATCGGGGTCGCCAAATGTCCCCGAGAAAATGCCGACCGGGGTTTCGACGGTTCCGATGGCGCCATCAGTGGAGAGGATTTTTCCGTTGAGAAAATTCGACTCGCCGATGAAGTCGGCCACGACCTGCGTGCGGGGGCGGCGGTAAACCTGTTCGGGCGTGCCGACCTGCGCAATGCGTCCGGATTCGAGGATGGCCATGCGGTCGGAAATTGAGAGCGCCTCTTTTTGGTCGTGCGTGACATAGATGGCGGTGAGGCCGGATTCCTTACAGGCGCGGCGGATTTCGGTGCGCATTTCGAGGCGGAGCTTGGCGTCGAGGTTTGAGAGGGGTTCGTCGAGGAGCAGGCATCGGGGGCGGATGACGAGGGCGCGGGCGAGGGCAACGCGCTGCTGCTGGCCGCCGGAGAGTTGGGCGATTTTCCGGTCGGCGTATTCGGACATCTGGACCGATTCCAGAGCGGCGCGAACGCGTTCCTTGGCTTCGGCGGCGGGGACGCGGCGTTCCTCGAGGCCGAAGGCGACATTCTTGGCGACGGTCATGTGGGGCCAGAGCGCGTAGCTTTGGAACATCATGCCGGTGTTGCGGCGGTGGGGAGGGACGCGCGTGACATCGTCGTCGCCGAAGAGAATGCGACCGGAATCGGGAATGTAGAATCCCGCGATATTGCGGAGCAGGGTAGTTTTCCCGCAGCCGCTGGGTCCGAGGAGGAAGAAGAGTTCGCCTTGCTCTATTTTGAGCGAAACGCCGTCGAGAGCCTTGGTGTCACCGAACTTCTTAACGAGATTTTCGATGGTAATGGCAATCATCGGGCGTTGAGCCCGAGGTGCCTATCGGAGGAGGGGGGAGAGCGCGACTCTTTTTGTGTGAATTTTTTTCGGCAAAGGAAATGGGGATTTATTGGTTTGAAATCGGTGGAATAATTCCACCGTTCCCGCCTGGAACGAAGGGCGGCGGGAT
>JBMOIA010000223.1:0-2919 GCA_049317565.1 Terrimicrobiaceae bacterium
AAGCGGACTTTGGTATGACAAGCAGCGCCCTCCTGATTTTTCTGCGGAAGTTTCTTTTTTCGGAAAGCCGTATTCGGATTGCAAAAGTCCAGAAGCCACGAACAGACGGTGTCAGAGGAGCGTCCGCTCAAGGCTGGGCGGCTTTTTCCTTCGCGGCTTTCTCCCGCTTGGCTTGTTCTTCGGCGGCGAGCTTGGCTTCGGCTTCCTTTTTGGCCTCTTCGATCGCCCGGCGCGTGGCGTCCATCACCTGCGCGCCGCCTTCCTCCGCAGCCTTGCGGGCGTCTTCGATCGCCTTGCGGGTGGGGTCGACAATTCCCTCCCCGGCCGACTCGGCGGCCTTCTTCGCATCCTCGATCGCCTTGCGCGTGGCATCCATGGTGCCCGACGGAAGTGGGGCCAAATCTTCGACCACCTTCGGTGTCGGGGTCGGCGTCGCCGAGGGTTTCACGAATTGCGACGCGAGCAGGATCCGGGCTTCGCGGAACAGGGTCTCCACCTCGCGGCGCTGAGCCTCGCCCAATCCCCCGCGCGCCGCAGCCAGAACCTGCACGCGGTAGTTCATTGAGGGATCCTCCATCTCCGCCGATTTTTTAAGAAGGTTGAAACGGTGCATCAACCGTTCGCGGAAAGTGCCTTCCTGCAGATAGGTCCCCGTCCCGGCCTCGCTGAGCGGCGACTTCCCGCCCGGCTCCTCAAGCCAATCACCCGCTTCGTCCACCGTGCTGAAGAAGAGGTCGGCCTTCACCCCGTTCTCGCGCGAGAGCGCCACCTCCATGCACGGCATCATGCCGTTCTCCGCGGAGGCGCGCTGCAGCTTGGCTTCGCCCACCTCCCAGCCGGAATTTTTGTAGCAAACCCGCACATCGTGGTAGTGGAAGAACGGGTAGTCGAACGAGATCGTCGCGATCATGCCGCCGCGCTGGTATTGCCAGATGTGCGAGAACACGCCGTCCTCGAACGCCGCTTTCTTCGGCACCGGCCGCTCCTCCCCCGCGAGCCGCCAGCCGTTGAGGTCCCGGGGCATGGAAAATTTCGCACTGCCATCCATCCACTCCGGGTTCACCACGCGGCTCTGCACCTTGTTGAAATGGAAATCCCAGCCCCGCACGAGTTGCACGGCGCAGAGCAGGGCGAGCAGCACGGCCGTGAATTTCAGCCCGCCGCCGAACACCCGGCCATGCAACACCTCCGCCGGATCGCCCTCAACCCGCTCGGTCCGCGCCAGCGGATGCCTCGGGCGAAACAGCCAGCCCAGCACGGCCTCGGAGGCCACGATGCACCCGAGGTAGGTCGCCGTCATCACGAGTCCGATCGCCTCGTGCTTCCAGCCGACGAACAGGTCGATCTTGTAGTGGAACAGCGCCCAAGCGCCCACCGTGATACGAAACAGGTTCCCCGCGAGCACGCAGCCGATCGTCACTGCATACATCGCGGCCAAGAAAAACACGCCACGCCTTTTCCACATCGCGTAAAAAACACACGCCGATGTCATGAACAGCACCGAGTTGATGCCGCTGCACGCCTCCTCCACGAGCAGGCGCTGCCCAGGGATTTCGATCACCAGCCCGCTCAGGAAATGCGGAATCCCCAGCAAACCGAGCACGCGGCTGCTCCCGATCGTGGCCCACTCCTGGAGTTGCAGCGCGAACCTCTCGTCGAACTTCAGCGGCGGAGGCATCACCGTCACCACCATCACCCACGCGGGGAAAACCGCCTTGAAAAGCCCCCAGCCCCCCAGCCACCAGGCGGCAGCCAGCACCGCCACGAGGAACGCCGCCATGCCGATCCACGGCGACCACATCACCGCCGCGCCCGCCAGAAGAACGAGCGAAACGAAAAGCATCGGCACCGTGAGCCACGCCGAACCGCCCTCCAGCGGCCGCTCCGCCTCCTTCAGGCCGCGCCATGCCAGAACCCCCGCCCCGGCCAGCGCCAGCGGGAAGAACTGGTAGGTGTCGAAATTCCACAGGTTCGCGAAAAACTGCGCCACCAGCGGGCCGAACCCCACCAACGCCACCAGTCCCAGCACGAGCGGCGTGAGCGGCCTGCCGCCCTCCGCATGCCAATCCCCGCCGTGGTCCTCTGTTTCCTCGATGTCTTCGTTGCGTTTCATGTTAAAAATGGCACCCCGGCTGTGCGGCGGCACGGAGAAAACCCTGCACCACCCTTCCCGGAAAACAAGCGCGACCCCATGGCTACTTTTTCTTCGCCTCCGGTTTTTTGGCGGCAGCCGGAGCCGGAGCGCTCGTCGGCGGGTTGGCCGCCCTGATCCGCTCCACGAGGAAATCCGCCTCCTGGCGGCTGATCCCCGCCGGCGGCACCATCGAGGCCACATGCACCGCCTCCTGCGGTTTTCCAGCGGACGCCAGCGCCGCCGCCACCACAGCCTTCTGGTGCGGCGGCAGCGCGGGAACGAACACATCCGGCTCGCAATCCTCGAGCACCTGCAGCGCCTCCTTCCCCTTGCCCTCCCGAATCAACGCCATGGCGTGCGTGAGCCGATACGAAAAATCCCTCGGATTCGCCCCGCTCCGCAGCGCGATCCGCCGCCCATCCACAGGCCTGTCCAGAACGAGCGCCAGATAGTCCATGTCGTTTTGCAGAGTCCCCTCCTCCGCCGCGCCGGGCACCGAGGCCGCGATTTCGTAAACCCTCAAGGTCTCCGCCGCATCCCTCTTGGAAGCCACCGCCGGCACCACCGCGCGCATCACCTCGTCCCGCCGGTCCGGTTTGTCCTCCAGCGCCCTCCGCAACCCCTGCTCGAAAAGCCCCTCGTCGCCGGCCGTCGCCAGATAGGCCACCGTCCTGATGAAGTCCTCGCGGTTCGCATAGGAGACCTGCAGCGCCTTGGCATATTCCGCACGCCCCTCCGCCACTTTGCCCTGCTCCACCAGCGCCCGCCCCGCATACAGCGTCCTC
>JBMOIA010000224.1:0-2896 GCA_049317565.1 Terrimicrobiaceae bacterium
TGGGGTGCGGATTGGATGGATTTCGCCGCGAGCGATTCGGTGGCGAGCGGGGAAATGGAGCCATCGGTGGTGAGCAGGATGGCGCGGATGGCGGGGTTGTTTTCCTTCACGGCGAGGAATTCGTTAGCACGGGATTCGGTGGTCGGCGTCCACAGGATGAGGTCGGCGCCCACGGCGACGACGAGCGTTCCCTCGCGGTCGATGGCATACGGGATGCCGTCCATGGCGGAGAATTCGGCGATCGGCGCGCGCGACTTGTGGTGCTGGCCGAAGAGGCGGGCCTTTTGCACGAAGTAAACGGCATCCTCCGGCGAGGAAGCTTGGCAGGCCTGGGCGAGGAACGGGTCGGGGTTGCAGCCGATCTCGGTGAGCAGTGAAACGATGGCGGCTTTTTGCCACGGAGAGAATGCGGGGTTTCCGAGGAAGGCGCGGATGTTTTGCGGGGAGGCGCCGAGCTCCTGGAGGGCGGCGAGATTTTTCGCCTCGAGTTCAGCGGGCGAGGATTCGATGAGGGCGCGCTGGAAGGTCTGGTTCACATTCACCACCGAGATCGCGGTGCCGACCCCGCCGCCGACGATGAGGCCCGAGAGGTTCATCAAGGTGGCGCCGGCGGCCATCGCGCGGGCGGCTTTGTCGAGTTCGGTCTGCAGGATGGGATCGGTGGTGAAGGGGCTCACGCCGAGCTGGAGCGCGAGTTCGGCTTTTTTGCGATGCACGCCCACGGCGCCTTCCACGGCTTCGGTGGCGCCGACCTTGCCCTCGCCGATGCTTTTGACGCTATTGCCCACGCGGCCGAAAAATTTCGACGCGCCCTTCGGGAGGTTTTTGACAGTGCCAACGGGATCCTTCACCGCGGCGCCGACGCTTTGGATTTTTTCGCCGCCGGATTTGACGATCGCCTTCCCGAACTCGGCGGATTTGTTCATCTCGCGCAGGGTGGCGATGGCTTGGAGTTCGCGGATGCGGTTCGCGAGGAATTGGGTGCCGGTGATTTCCTCGCGTGTGCCGCCGTGGGACAGTTCGTAGGTCGCGTGCAGCCCGTCCGCTTGGGCTTCGGTGCCAACGCGGCCGGCGCTGTTTTCCATCAATGCCGACGGGAGGAGTTCGGCTGCGGGAACCGGACCGGGCATGTCGAAGCCCGGCGCCTCATGCGGCGAACCGAGGCAAATGGCGGCGAGGAGGGCGGCAAGCGGGGTCGTGGATTTCATGGGAACGGAATATTTCGGATGGATGTTCAGCGGGATTCGGCGAGGTGCAGGTGGAGGATGCGTGCGAGTTCGGCGATGCCCTCGGGGTGCTCGTGGGCGCCGTGGCCGGAGGGGACGATTTTTTCGGATTGGACGCTATCGAGGCGGGAACTCCAGTAGGGCACCACGCCGTCGGAACTGTTGGGCGCATCGCCCTTGCCGCGGTCGCCGACCACCGAGTGGTGGGGGATACCTTTTTTCAGCGGCAGGTTGAGGATGGACTGGAGCAGGGGCGAGTTGGCACGCAGGAAAACGAGGCTGTTGGCGGGGGCGACAAAAATGCCGCGGACATCCTCGCGCAGGATCGATTGGAGTTTTTGGCGTTCGGCATCGATGAAATCGGCCGGCAGCCGGATGAGGCGCGAAAAGAATTCGGTGAAGGGATTCACGGCCATATGGCTCCCGCGGTGCGGCGTGGCGAAAAACACGGCGCGCGCGACCTCGGGGCGCGGTTGGAATTGGACGATCCGGACGATGCGGTCCTTGTATTTCGGCGAGAGGGCGAGCTGCTGCGGCGGCGTGTCCATGAATTGTTTCCAAAACGCCGCGCCGCCGCTCCGGATCTGCAGGCTGGAAATGAGCCCACCCATACTGTGGCCGGCGAGCACCATGCGGTCGAACCGGCGGTTGCCGCGGGCGGGGTCGAGGACGGAGCGGTAGCGGTCGAGTTCGGAGCGCAACTCCGCGGCCGAACTCCAGACGGGCAGCCCGGTGGGATACATGAAAAACCAGAACTGGTAGCGCTCGCGGATTTTTTCGTCCGCCATCATGCCGTTCAACGCCGGGGCCCAGGTCTCCGGGCGCGAGAGGAGGCCGTGGACAAAAACGACGGGGATTTTTTCGGGGTCGTGCCGCGAGAGTTGGTAGAGCCCGGTGCGGCCGATGTGGCGGTCCACGCGCAGGAGGGCGTTGATGTCGATGTTGCGGTTCCGCCCCTTGGAGAGCATGTAGGCGAGCGGGGCGGTGAAATCGGCGGCGAGTTTCACGCGGCGGCCATCGACCACCGCATCGTCATCCGTGGCCGTGCGGTAAAAAACGAGAGTGGGATTTTTTGCGTCCGCGGCAACGAGCACCGTCACAGGTTCACAAATGCCGCCGAGCGGCGGAACCCCCGCTTCCTTGCGGAGCGCGGGCGAATCGGGCTCGAACCGGACCACACACGGCAAGCCCAGCCCCGCTTGGACGACACGGTTCCGCATTTTGGAAATCCGGATGTCGGCTGCGGGGATGATGGTTTCGGCTGTGCGTGGATCGAGCGTGTGCTTGCTGTCGGCCGAAACGCCGAGGATTCGGCCATCCGGCAGATTCAGCGGGGCGAAGTGGCGTGCCGCCATGAGGGCAAGAAGACCCCGAGTGGCAGTGATGTTGATCGCGTGTTCGGAGCTGCCAGGCTTGGCTTCGGTCGTGGGCCGGGCCGCATCGAGCAGTGCGGCGGCGCGTTCGGCTTCGGCCATTTTTTTCGCCTGCGCCCGTGCCAATGCGGCAGAGGCGGGCGATGAAGCGCTTTGCGTTGTGGCTTGGATGGCATCGCGGCGGAGCGAAGCGGGGGTGGTCTTCGCGACCTTCACATCCACCACCGAACAACCAGTGGCCAAGAGCGGGAGCGCGGTGCAAAGCAGGAGAAAACGGCGGGACATAAGACGCGATGA
>JBMOIA010000225.1:0-2886 GCA_049317565.1 Terrimicrobiaceae bacterium
GCGCGGCCTGCTGCATGGTCCGCATTTCGGAGACCACCCGTGTCGTTCTGGCCAGTCGGTCGTTTGCCCGCACCCTCGCCGCGACGGCCGCCGCCTCTCCGGCATTCGCCGCGCCCTCCACCGCCCTCCGTGCCGACCCCCCTTGCCCGCCCGCGCCGCCGCGAAGGATGTCGCCTCCAAGGGCAAGGTCGGCCGCCCCGATAAATGCGAGAAGGAATCCCGGAACAAGCCAACGGCTTTGGAATGCACGAATCATTAGAATACCAAATTAGTAATAATAATGACCGGCAAAGTCGAAAAATCAAGAGTAAAATATTACTTTTTATGTATTCTTATAGAGTTTCGAAATTCTGTCTGGTCAGAATCCCAGAACCTGGAGGCACGCCGGAATGAGGTTGGGGATTCACCGAAGGCGAATCGTTCTGCAAACCACTTTTCCGCGAGACTTGGCGGAAAGTATCTACTGGTGGTTCGCCAGGCCTGCGATCAGGTGGCGATGAATTTTTCGATGTGCGAGACGGTTTCGCGGAGGGCGCGGTAGCCGAAGTGGCCTTGATGGACGGGGAGGAGGCGGGCGCAGGGCCAGCTTTTGGCGAGGGCGTGGAGGTCGGCGAGGGGGGAGATGCGGTCGTGGACGCCGGCGGTGAGGAGGATGTCGGCTTCGGTGGAGAGCGGTTGGCCGTGGAGCGGGGAGCCGAGATGGTCGAAGGCGGCGGTGTTTCCACGGGCGTGGCCGCTGCGGCGGAGCTGGGACCTGATGACGGCGGCGCCGGGGTTTTCCCAAACAGCCTTGTCCATGTTCACGATCGGCTGGATGAGCGAGATGAAGCGGAAGCCGGGCTCGAGGAACGAGAGGAGGGCGCCGTTCCATCCGCCGTAGCTGGTGCCGAGCATGCCGAATTCGGTGACGCCGCGGATGCGGAGGAGGGTCATGAGCTGGCGGAGTTCGACCACACATTGGCGGACGCCTTCGGCGTTGCGGACGAGGTTGGAGGTGATGGCGAGTTCGCCGTTCCATGTGCCTCGCGGGGTGCGGGAATAATGGTAGGGAAGGTGGGGGAAGGCGGCGCTCCAGCCATTGTCGTTGAACCAGGCGGCGAGGCGGCGGTAGCCGGTGTCGCTCGCGCTCATGAGGGCGTGGAGGATGAGGACGGTGGGGGCATTGCGGTCGCGGGCCGGAAACAAGCGGACGCGCACGCGGTTGTTTTCCTTGTGGGTGGTGGGCAGCGGGGAATCCCACTCGAGGATGTTGTCGCGGAGGCTCGAGTTTTTCGGCTGGGTCGACTTGAAAAAATCAGCGCGGGTGGTGTTGGCGCAGGCGGCGAGGTAGGCGGCGAGTTCTTCGGTGGAGTTGGTATCGGCGCGGCGGCGCCATTGGACGGCGTGCATGAGATTGCACATCGTGCCGTCCACGAGCCAGGCGGCGGATTTTTCTGCGGGTATGGTCATGGTTCGCGCATGCGCTCTTGGGGCGAATGCGGGAGGTCGTTGTCGCCGAGGTGGAACTTTTCGACGAGAAGGTTTTTCAATCGCACGAGGGCTGTGGCGGTGTCGTCGCGCAGTTTTTTGCGTCCGCCCTCTGGCGAGGGGAGGACCGGTTCGCCGATGCCGATGAAAACCTTGGCGCGGCGCCAGGGGAGCCAGTTGCGGCGGTTGTAGAGGCGTTCGCTGCCGAGGATGGCGACGGGCACGACCGGGCAATTCGCTTTGGCGGCGAGGAGGAAGGCGCCTTCGCGCATTTCGGCACCGGCGAGGATCGAACGCTCGCCATCGCGGATTCCTCCTTCGGGAAAAATGCCGACCATGCGTCCGGCGGCGAGGCGCTTGAGGGCGGTGCGCAGGGCCTGGCGGTCGTCGCCGGTGCGGTCCACGGGAATGACATCCAGCCAGGTGAAGCCCGCCTTCGACCAGGAGGTGCCGAAGAGTTCCGCCATGGCGATCCAATCGATCTTGCGCGGCAGCCAGCCGCTGAGGAACGGGGGATCGAAATGGCTGATGTGGTTCGAGACCATCACGCAGGCGCCGGCGGGGAGCGGAGCGCATTGGAGGAGGGAAACACGCGAGCCGAATCGGAGGAGGATTTTCAGCGAGCCGACGACGAGGCTGTAAAAAATCCTGTGGAACGCGTCGCGGGCTGGCATGTGGCTACGCGGCGGGCTGTGTGAAGTAGCGTTCCTGTTTGGGGGTGATTTTGCGGCCGAGTTTTTCCAGGACGAGGAGCATGTCCTCCCAGACCTTGCGCTTCTCGGTGATGGTCTGGTTCCGCAGCAGGTAGGCGGGGTGGTAGGTGGTCATGACCGGCGTGCCGTCGAAATCCAGCCAGGTGCCGCGGAGTTCGCGCATCGGGCGGGTTTCGCCGAGGAGGCCTTCGGCGGCGGTGGCGCCTAGGGCGACGATGGCGCGGGGTTTGACGAGTTTGATCTGTTCGCGGAGCCAGGGCAGGCAGGTGGCCATTTCGTCGCCGCGGGGCTTGCGGTTTCCCGATTCGCCTTCGGGCATATCGGGGCGGCATTTGAGGACATTCGCGATGAAAACCGTTTCGCGGGTGAAGCCCATGGCCTCGATGATTTTTGTGAGGAGCTGGCCGGCGCGGCCGACGAACGGCTCGCCCTGCGCGTCCTCATCGGCACCCGGCGCCTCGCCCACGAAGAGGAGTTCGGCTTGGCGGTTGCCGACGCCGAAGACCACCTGTGTGCGCGAGCGGACGAGGTGCGGGCATTGGATGCAGCCGAGGACGGCTTTTTCGAGGGAGTCCCAATCCCATCCGCCGGGTGGCGGCTGCGGCGGGGGTGGAGGCGGAGTGGGCTTTTTCAGAGAGTCGAGGGCGGCGCGGGAGGCTTTCGGCGGGCGTTTGAAGCCGGTCTGCATTTCGCCGAGGACCGGCAG
>JBMOIA010000226.1:0-2880 GCA_049317565.1 Terrimicrobiaceae bacterium
CAGGACGCCTGTGCTCCTCCCCAAAAGTCCGGCTACAGCCCAAATTGGCTATCAGAGAATCCCGAGCTTCATCTTCCCCGCCTCGCTGATCATCGTCTGGTTCCACGGCGGATCCCACACCAACTCCACATCCGCCTCGTCGATTCCATCCAGAGCGAGGATTTTCGCCTTCGCATCCGCCGCGATCGTCGGCCCCATCCCGCACCCCGGCGCCGTCAGCGTCATCTTCACCAGCACCGAAGTCGTCCCGCTTTCCTTTTCCGAAACATCGCAGCTGTAGATCAGCCCCAGGTCCACCACATTCACCGGAATCTCGGGATCGAAAACCGTCTTCAACTGCCCCCACACCGCCTCCTCCTTGCTCCCCTCGATCTTGAGTTTTTCAGGGGCCTGGGAAGCATCCATGCCCAGCGCATCGGCATCCTTCACATCGATGCGTGCCAACCCGCCCGGCGTGGCGACCGTGAAGGTCCCGCCCAGCGATTGGGTGATCACGACCTCCATGCCCGCAGGCAAAACGATCGGGTGTCCGCTCGGGATTTGGATCGCATCGCAATCCCGCTTCAAAGTGGTTTCCGTGTGGCTTCCCATGCGCGGCAGAATCACGCCCCGCCCCGCACCCTGTCGAGGAATTTGCACCCCATATCGACCGGCCGTGCCTCCGCCGCCTGAATCTCGGGCGCCGACAGAGCGTCGCCCTCCGTAAATCCCGGAGGGTCGAACTCCGTGTCGACCGACTTTTCAGATCGCCACGACGAAGGCATTTGCCCGTCGAAACCAGTCCTGTTAGGAGGTGCCGCATTCAAGCGCCCATGCACTCCGCAAGAATCTTCAGAGTTGCCCGAACGCCGGCCCCAACGCGGCAGCGACATGGCGCGTGACAAGTTTCCGAATATGAGCGCAAACCCGAACCCACCATCCCATCCAGAGTCCCGCCTGCATTTGGATGAACAGCTTTTGAAAAGCGAATCGATCGGAGAGAAAATCGAATCGATCAACAACAGCCTGCCTCCGGAGGGCGTCACATTGGCCGAAATCCGGGACATCGTCGGACAAGACGGCCTGCTCATCCTGACCGCATTTTTAACGGTGGTTTTTTTGGTGCCGGTCTCGGTCCCCGGCGTGAGCACGGTCTTCGGCGCCGCGATCCTGCTGATCGGCATCACGCGCCTGTTCGGCCTCAACCTGTGGCTGCCCCGCCGCATTGCGGACAAAGTTTTGCCCTCGGAGAAACTGCGCTCCGCATTGGATGTCGGCGGCAAGTGGGTGCACAGGCTCGAGAGGATCAGCCGCCCGCACCGCATGCCCTGGCTCGCTTCCCCCGGCCTGGCGGACACCATCAACAACCTCGCGCTAACCGCCGGGGCGGTTCTTTTGATGGCGCCCTTCGGGTTGATTCCTTTCAGCAACACCTTCCCCGCGCTCGCGGTGCTCTTCCTCGCCATCGGACTTCTGGAGCGGGACGGCCTGTTCATTGTGCTGGGCCACGCCGCAAACCTGCTGACCGTGGTTTATTTTTCCGTGCTCCTCTTCATCGGCGCGGCCGCGCTCGGCGGCATCCTACAGCGCCTCTTCGGCGGGTCTTGACGGGCTGAATTTCCCCGTTGCCGTGCCAAAAAGCCGGAGGGCGGTGCTTTGCCTTGCTCGCGCCCCGCTCGCTACGCCCTTCGGACCATCTGCGATATGCTTCCTCGCCACCGCCCGGCGGCTCGGTTGTCGCCGCCGCGGATTCCCGCGCGAAGGGATGAACCACTGATGCACACTGATGCTGCAGACAAGCGGCGGTCTATGACCGCCGTTCCCCGCCGCCACAGCCGCACGCCATCAGCGCACAAAGAAGGGGGCACGGCCGTCCCGGTCGTGTCGGCACTGGCACTCTTTTCCCATTAGGCGCCTCGGAACCACGCAGCCGACCTCCCCACACAGCCGCGACGCCTGTGCCCCCCTCATTCCCGGAGGCGGTGCTCCGCCGCACAAAAGTCGGACGCCGCGGAGGTCGTCCCTCCGCAGTGCGACGTGCGCAAACCTAAACTCAGAGGAAAAAGTTAGTGAGATGAAATTCCTAAAAAACTCTCACAGACCCAGCCACAATTTGACGGCCTGTTCGACCTTTGGAAGCGTGGCGGCATCACAGACGGCCAATCGCCGGATCAATTGCACATCCGGAAGCGAATTAAGCCCCTGTGCATCGAAGGCGCCTTTGTCGAATCGCGGTGCAATGTGATCCACCTCGTAATCCGTGCCGCGCAATGAAGTCGTGCGGCTGACAAATGTCACCACCGCCCGCTCGTCATCTTTGTAGGCAACGCTCAGGACAAGAACCGGACGGACTTTTTGAACCCTTCCCAGGTCTGCCAGCCAGATTTCGCCGCGTTTCGGGACTATTCGTGCCACTGCGCGCCCTCACCCTCTTCCTGATCGTAAATGGCAAAAACGCTGGCCGTGGCATCGAGCATGGCTTGCTTCTCTTCCACCCAGGAAAATAATTTTTGCATCTCGGAAGAAGGCAGTTTTTCGATCGCTTTTTCGATTTCAATAACCGTGCTCATTGATCCCTCCATCGACGATTTCAGGCTATAGACAACTCTTTTTTTTGCAAAGTCCCGCCACCCGGAGCCGGTGCTCTCTCCGCGCCGTATGACTCTACAGGCCGGAGGCCGTCGCCGCCGACTTGTTCGCCCGTGAAACGCGGAGCCTCCTTTACGGGGGCTTGCGACGCCTCTCCCCGGTTGACGGATCGCACGGTGGATTTGGCGGCTGAAGCCCAGTGCTTTCGTGAGAATCTGTTGGCCGTTCGAGTTGCTGGTTCAGCCGCTGCAATGATGCGCGCGCCATCCGACATAAAATCCTCCAACATTTCCTCATCAGAGGATCCACCCT
>JBMOIA010000227.1:0-2866 GCA_049317565.1 Terrimicrobiaceae bacterium
GTGGAACTCGGCCTCGCCTGCCCCGAACGCACCGCACGCTTCCACGAAAAATCCCGCCAACTCGCCGAACTCAAATCCCGCCTGCCCGAATTCAAAATCGATTCCGTCCCGCTCGAACGCTGGCTGAAGCGCCCGGAAAATTCTGCCGAAACGCTCCCGCCCGAAATCCGGCGTCAATACCCGGACGCGGTTTGGCAACACATCGAGACCGATCTCAAATACGCTGGCTACATCCAGCGCCAGGAGGAGCAGATCGCCCGCACCTCGCGCCACGAATCGAAAGCCATTCCCGGCTGGATCGACTACTCGAAAATCAACGGGCTCCGCACCGAGGCCGTGCAAAAGCTCGGCAGCGTCCGCCCCGAAACCCTCGGGCAGGCCGCCCGGCTCAGCGGCGTCACACCCGCCGACATCGCCCTGCTCGGAATCTGGATCACCCGGGGCCCCGACAAATCTCTCGCCGCATGAACACACCGAACCGCATCGACAAAAAATTCCAGGAACTCCGCGCCGCTGCCAAAAGCGGCTTCATCGCCTACATCACCGCAGGGGACCCCTCGCCGGCCGCAACGGTGGACCTCGTCCTCGCGCTCGAAAAATGCGGCGTGGACATCATCGAACTCGGTATCCCGTTTTCGGATCCCCTTGCCGATGGCGCCACCATCCAAGCCGCCTCCGGCCGTGCCATCGCCGCCGGCACGACGGTTGCCTCTGTCCTCGATGCCGTCCGCAAAATCCGCGCCTCCTCGCAAATCCCCATCGTCCTCTTCACCTACCTGAACCCGATTTATGTTTACGGCTTCGACCGGTTCCATGCCGATGCCGCCGCGGCCGGCGCAGACGGATTGCTGATCCTCGACCTCCCGCCCGACGAGGCGGCGCGCAATGCCGAACTCGCCGGCACCCACGGCCTGCTCGCCATCCGCCTCATCGCGCCCACCACCCCGCCCGCCCGCATGGAACTCATCGCGAAATCGGCGCAGGGCTTCATCTACTATGTCTCGCGCGAAGGCGTGACGGGCGAGCAATCGAGCCTCTCCACAGGCATCGCCCCACAAGTGGCGGAGATCAAAAAACACACCGCGCTACCTGTCGCGGTCGGGTTTGGAATTTCCACGCCGGAGCAGGCCGCCAGTGTGGCGAGCGAGGCCGATGCAGTCGTTGTCGGCAGCGCCATCGTGCGCCGAATCGGCGAGCACGGCGGCTCCCCTGGCCTCTGCGAAAAAATCTCGGCGTTCGTGGAACCAATGGTCCGCGCCGCCAAGGCCTGAACCCTACGCCCCGATTTTTTCCGCCAACGCCCCGGCGATGCGGTCGGCGTGGGAGTCGATTGTGTCCTGCTCGCGGCCTTCGATGAGCAGGCGGATTTTCGGCTCGGTGCCGGAGTAGCGCAACAGCACGCGGCCGCGGCCGGCGAGGGCGGCCTCGGCTTCTCCGAGGAGCGCCTGAATATCGGGCAGGGATTCGAGGGGCGGCTTGTCCTTCACCCGGAGGTTGCGCTGCGCCTGCGGATATTTTTTGAGGACCGTCTTCAACTCGCCGAGCGTCTTCCCGGTTTCCACCATCACGCGGAGGATTTGCAGGGCGCTCACGATCCCGTCGCCGGTGGTGGCGTAATCGCGGAAAATCATGTGGCCGCTCTGCTCGCCCCCGACATTGTAGCCGCCGCGCAACATCTCCGCGATGACATGGCGGTCGCCGACTTTGGCGCGTAGGACCTTCCCGCCGTGTGCGGCGAGGGTTTCATCGAGTCCGAAGTTGCTCATGACCGTTGCGACCAGCGTGTTCCCCTCCAGGCATCCGCGCCTGAGGAAATCCACGGCCGCGATCGCCATGATCTCGTCGCCGTCCACCAACTCGCCGTTTTCGTCGCACAGCAGCACGCGGTCGGCATCCCCATCGTGCGTGATGCCGACATGGGCCTTCGTTTCCTTCACCAGTTTCTGGATCTGGTCCGGGTGGGTGCTGCCGCAATTGCCGTTGATATTCGTCCCGTTCGGGTGGTTGTGGGCGACGACCACATCGGCGCCGAGTTCGCGCAGGATGCAGGGGCTGGACTTGTAGGCGGCGCCGTTCGCGCAATCCAGGGCGATGCGCAGCGGTTCGAGCGTGAGTCCGCGCGGGAACGCCTGCTTGGCGAATTCCACATAGCGCCCCATGGCGTCGTCGATGCGCGAGGCCTTGCCGATCTTCGTGGCGGTCGGCCGCACATTCTCGATGTCCCCGCTGAAAACCAGGTGCTCGATGCGCGCCTCGATCTCGTCGTCGAGCTTGTAGCCGTCGTGCCGGAAAAATTTGATGCCATTGTCCTCATACGGGTTGTGGGAGGCGGAGAGGACAATGCCGGCGTCCGCCCGCAGCGAGCGTGTGATGTAGGCCACGCCGGGGGTCGGCAGCGGACCGATCAACACCGCATCGCAGCCGAGCGAGGTGAGCCCTGCGACCATCGCGTTTTCGAGCATGTAGCCCGAGAGCCTGGTGTCCTTGCCGATGACGATCTTGAGCCGCCCGCCGTGGTTGGCGGCCCGGGATTCGGCGAACACATGCGCCGCCGCGCGGCCGAGCTTCAATGCGGTTTCCGCCGTCACCGGCTCGATGTTGGCGGTGCCGCGCACGCCGTCCGTGCCGAAAAGTTTCCTGCCGTTAGCACTCATGGTCCGGTTATTTCTTCACTTTCTGGGATTCCGCAACCGGGGCCTTCGGCGGATCAAGCCGCGGGGGCGTCCGGCCGACGTTCTGCTTGATGAGATACCACAGCGCGAACGCCAGGATCAGGCTCGCGAGCTTGACCTGCCAGTTGTTGAGGAGGATCGCTTTCGTCTTGTTCATGGAATAGGAGCTGGCGCAGCCGCCGGCTGAAGTTCTC
>JBMOIA010000228.1:0-2866 GCA_049317565.1 Terrimicrobiaceae bacterium
CCCATGTTCAACGATCCCGAATCCCTCCGCATTCAAGCCCGCGACTCTGGCAAGGAGGATTGGTCGTTGTGGGGGCCGTATCTCAGCGATCGGCAGTGGGGGACGGTGCGCGAGGATTACTCGGCGGATGGCGATGCGTGGACTTCGTTTCCGTTCGATCATGCCCGCTCGCGGACCTACCGATGGGGTGAGGATGGGTTGCTTGGCATCTCGGATGACAATGGTCTCCTCAACTTCGCGCCGGCGTTTTGGAACGGCAAGGATCCGATTTTGAAGGAGCGAGCCTTTGGGCTTTCCAACCCGCAAGGCAACCACGGCGAGGACATCAAGGACTACTTCTACCATGTGCTGAACATGCCGTCGCACGCGTTCATGCGGGGCCTTTACAAATACCCGCAGGCCGAGTTTCCCTACCGTCAACTGATCGAGGAAAATGCCCGCCGCTCGCGTCAGGAGCTGGAATACGAGTTGGTCGATACCGGGATTTTTAATGAGAGCCGCTACTTCGACATCTTCGTCGAGTATGCCAAACAATCGCCTGAGGACCTCGCGATTCGCCTGCGCATCATCAACCGCGGGCCGGACGCCGCGCCGTTGACCGTTCTGCCGACGCTGTGGTTCCGCAACACTTGGGCTTGGGACGAGGGGGCGAAGGACAAACCGGGCATCCACATGCTGCCGGGCGGGCATGCGGTGGTGGCGGATTGCGCTGGGCTGCCGGAATACCATCTCTACGCCGATGGCGCGACGGAGTGGATTTTCACCGAGAACGAGACGAACACCCAACGGCTTTACAATTCGCCGAACAAGGCCGCGCATGTGAAGGATGCCTTCCACGACTACATCGTCGATGGCCGCGCGGATGCCATCAACGCCGCGAAGATCGGCACGAAGGCGGCCGCCGTTTACCGTCACACGCTCCAACCTGGCGAGGAGTGGACGATCCGCCTGAGGCTCTGCCGCCCGCCGAAGCCCGAGCCGTTCGGTCTTGTCTTCGATCAGCTTTTCAAGGACCGCGAGGCGGAGGTGAATCAGTTCCAGCAATCGATGAATCCCGGCGCGCCTCAGGAATTGCTGCATGTGATGCAAAGCGCGCTGGCTGGGCTTTTCTGGTGCAAAAAATTTTACTGCTACCCGGTCACGCGCTGGCTGCAGGGCGATCCGACGATGCCCAAGCCGCCCGCCGAGCGCTGGCAGGGCCGGAATGTCTTCTGGCGCGATCTTTACGCGAACGATGTCATTTCGATGCCCGACAGCTGGGAGTATCCCTACTTCTGTGCGTGGGATTTGATGTTTCAATCCGTCTCGTTTGCATTCGCCGATCCGGCGACGGCGAAACGCCAGAACATGCTTCTGCAAGGCGAGCGCTACACCTCGCAGAGCGCCCAGCAACCGGCTTACGAATGGGCGCTCTCCGATGCCAACCCTCCCATCGGCGGTTGGGCGGCGTGGCGCATCTACTCGATCGAGCGCGGCGCGAAGGGAAAAGGCGACACGGTCTTTCTCAAAAAAGCCTTCAACAAACTCCTGCTCAACTACGGCTGGTGGGCGAACCGCGTGGACCAGACCGGCGACAATGTTTTCGAGGGCGGGTTCCTCGGGCTCGACAACATCGGCGTGTTCGACCGCCGCTACCCGCTGCCCGACGGCTCGCGGATCGCGCAGAGTGACGGCACCGCATGGATGGCGCAGTTCTGCCTCAGCATGCTCAACATCGCGATCGAACTCTCGAAGGAATCGCCCGAATACGAGGATATCGCCGACAAGTTTCTCAATGATTTCATCTACCTCGCGGCCGCGATCAACTCGCCCGGCAAGGATGGATTCACGCTGTGGGACGAGGAGGATGGCTTTTACTACGATGTCCTCCGGCGCCCCGACGGCACCTCGGCATATCTGAAAACCCGCTCCGTTGCCGGGCTCACGCCGCTTTTCGCGGTTGAGAGCTTCGACATGGAAACGGTCAAGCGCTCAGGGATTTTGCGGAACCGCTACCAGTGGTTCCAAAAAAACCGTCCCGATTTACTTAAGAATCTCGACCACCTTTCGAACCAGATCGATGGCCGCGGGGTCGTCTCGCTCGTTTCGCCCGAGCGCCTGCGCCGCATTTGCGAGCGGCTTTTTGACGAGAACGAATTCCTCTCGCCGCACGGCATCCGCGCCCTCTCGAAATACTACGAGGCCCACCCCTACACCTTCACCGAGGGGGAGAAAACCGAGACGCTCGCCTACAGCCCCGCCGACAGCCCGGTGGCGATGTTTGGCGGGAACTCGAACTGGCGCGGCCCCGTCTGGATGCCGATGAATTTCCTCATCATCGAATCGCTCCAGAAATTCGGCTTCTACTTCGGCGACTCGTTCAAGGTGGAATTCCCCACCGGTAGCGGAGTCGAGATGAACCTCTGGGAGGTTTCGCTCGAGCTGCAAAAGCGCCTCGTCGGCATTTTTACGCGCGGCGCGGACGGCCGCCGTCCCTTCCAAGGCGGAGTGGAGCTTTTCAAAAACGACCCGCACTGGCGCGATCTGCTCCAGTTCAACGAATACTTCAACGGAGACAACGGTGCCGGCGTCGGAGCCAGCCACCAAACCGGCTGGACCGCCCTCGTCGCGAAGATGTGCCGCCAGCTCCACACCGCCACCGCCACCCAAAACCCCTCGGCCGCGTAAGGGCGTTTCGATTTCCACAACCAACCAAACCAAAAAAACCACCAATGAACCTCAAAGGAAAAACAGCCATCGTTACCGGCGGCAATAGCGGCATCGGTCTCGCCATTGTCCTCGAACTCGCCAAGCAAGGCGCCAACATCGTCATCGACTATGTCGTCCACCCCGAGACCGCCGAGGCGCTCGAACAACAAGTCCTCGC
>JBMOIA010000229.1:0-2849 GCA_049317565.1 Terrimicrobiaceae bacterium
GTCCAGTAGTCCGTGCTGTGCCCGCGCGAGAACGCCTTCATCGTGAGCGGCGAGTAGGCGAACCAGCCGACATCCGGCGCGGACCCGGCCGCATAGAGCCCCGGCGCGCCGAAGTAGCTGAAGTAAAGAAACAGCCCGCTGAAGAAAAAGACCCAGAAGCCGAAGGCGTTCAACCGCGGGAACGCCATGTCGCGCGCGCCGATCATCAGCGGCACAAGGTAATTGGCGAATCCGAAGGCCAGCGGCATGCCGACGAGGAAAACCATCGTCGTGCCATGCATGGTGAAGCTCTCGTTGAAAACATCCGGCGGCAGGAACCGGTTGTCCGGAAAAGCCAGCTGGATGCGCATGAGCGTCGCCAGGAAGCCCGCGATGACAAAGAACAACAACCCGGCCCCGATATACATCAGGCCGAGTTTTTTGTGGTCCACCGTGAAAACGAGGTTCTGGATCCACGCGGTGGACGAACCGGTTTCCTCCCCCACCCTCACGGGTTCGGGCATCCGGTAATTGGCGTCGAGTGCGATTTCCTGGGCCATGGCGTGGTTATTGGAGGGTTCCGAGGTAGGCGACGAGCGAGTCGAGTTGGGCCGGCGAGAGTTTCATGTCGGGCATGTAGCTGCCCTGCTTGTAGTGGTCGGGGTCGTGGAGCCATTTGCGCAGGTGCTCCGGGGTGTTCGGCGCCACGCCCGCGCCGAGAGTCTGGCGCACGGCGAATTTCGTGAGGTCGGGCCCGAAGACGCCCTCGGCCACGGTGCCGTTGACCATGTGGCAATTGATGCATGCCAGGGTGTAGAAATCCTTTTGCCCCTGCTGCGCGATTTGTGTCGCGGGCTGTTCGGGCGGCTTCTGCTGGTTCGCGACCCATTTGTCGAATTCCTCCGGCTCCTGCACGATCACGCGCAGGAGCATGTTCGCATGCTGGGTGCCGCAATACTCGGCGCAATTCCCCAGGAAGATGCCGGTCTTGAACGGCTCGATCCAGGTATGGTTGATCCGGTTCGGGACGAGGTCGGTTTTTCCAGCGAGCTGCGGGACCCAGAAGCTGTGGATGACATCGGCGGACTCCAGGATGATGTGGGTCTGGCGCCGCTTGCCGTCGCGCGTGCTGACAGGCACATGGATTTCATTGGCGGTGATGATGCCGAGCTCCGGGTAGTGGACCTCCCACCACCACTGGTGGCCAACGAGGCGGATCGTGAGCGCGTCCTCCTCGATTTTCGCATCCTGGATTTCCACGATGGACCGCGTGGAGACGAGAATCAGGACAAAGACGATGAGGCACGGAATGACGGTCCACGCCATCTCGATGTTGTAGCTGCCGTAGATTTGCGGCGGCTCGACGAGAAGGTCGGCGGGCCCGTGCGGGCGGAATTTGAAAATGACGAAAATCAAAACCCCGACCACCACGAGGAAGATCGCCAGTGTGATGAGCAGGACGAGGTGCGTGGGATCGAGGATCAATTCCGCCGGCCTCGAGAGCGGTTGGAACACATCCGCGATTTTGTGAACCTCCGGCGTCGGCGAGGGCGTAGGCTGGGCTGCGGCGGCAAAGGGAACCCCGGACAGGAGTGCGGCACACGCCAAAGTGGCGGCTGTCACTCGGGGAAACAAACTGCGAACTGCAAAAAGCACGGGGATGTTCAATAGAATCCCCGCGCGCGTTGAAAGTTTTTTTTGAACGAACTTTGCGGTTTTTCCGAATCCAGGCGTCCGCCGAAAAAATCGCATTGCCGACCTTGACTTCGATTCCCGCTTCCCTATGGGTCGCCGCTTGAACATGAATTTGCCCCCTCGCCACACATCCGCCACCATCATCCTCGCCGCCGCGCTTTCCGCCTCGGCACTGGCTCAGAAAGTCGAAATCGGCAATCTCGCCTACGAGAAAAACCCGCCGTATCCCGAGGCGCAAAATCCGCAGTTGCCGCTCGAAGTTTACGACGACGCATTCGCCGAAATCCTCGGCACCGAGCCGAAACTCATCCATCTCGCGAACGGCTTTGGCTTCACCGAGGGGCCGGTTTATTTGCAGGTGAAAAACTCGGACGCCGGCTACCTCGTCTTCACCGATCAGATCAACGACAACATCAACCTCATCCGCTGGCACGGCCTCACGCCCTACAACACGATCACGCCGGCCTCATGGGACGCTCCGGTGATTTTTCGACACCCTTCCAGTATCGCCGACGGCCAGACTGCCGACCTTGAGTCGCGCCTGCTCACCGCCGAGACCACTGGCCGCCGTGTCTCGATCACGCACCTCGACGGCCGTGTCGAGACGCTCGCGGGTTCGTTTGACGGCAAGCCGCTGAACTCCCCGAACGACCTCGTTGTGAAATCCGACGGCTCCGTGTGGTTCACCGACCCGAGCTACGGCTCGCTGCAATTCCCGCAGGAGGCCGAGTTGCCGAACAATGTCTACCGCTGGGATCCGCAAACGAAAAAACTTAGCGTCGTCACAGGCGACCTGCAAATGCCGAACGGCATCGCGTTTTCGCCCGATGAGAAGACGCTCTACATCATCGACAGCGGCGCGATCCAAGCCCCGCGCACCTATTATTTCAACAAGCCGCACACGATCTATGCGTTCGATGTCGCGCCGGACGGCAAGACGGTTTCGAACCAGCGCGAATTCGCGGTCGTCTCGCCCGGATTCCCTGATGGCATGCGGCTCGACGAGCAGGGCAATGTCTACTCCGGCGCGCTCGACGGCATCCATGTTTACAACCCGAAAGGGAAGTTGATCGGCAAAATCAAACTCCCGAAGCAGACCGCGAACCTCACTTTCGGCGGACGCGACAACAACATCCTCTTCATCTGCTCGTCCGACTCGGTTTGGGCGATCAAAC
>JBMOIA010000230.1:0-2846 GCA_049317565.1 Terrimicrobiaceae bacterium
AGGCTGAATCCCCCGTCACCCTCAACGAAATCGCCCTCCCGGCGCTGCTCAAACCTTAAGGAGACCCCGTGATGGCAATTCAGGATGACCCATCGCTGCAACGGCTCAAGCCCATCCCCAAGCGTCCCAAAGAGCCGGCTGAATCCCCTGAGTCCTCTGTCCTTTGGGTTCCCCCATGGATGAAGGACACAGATTCCAACGGCCCCCGAACCCACCGCGCCGGCCGATTCCAAGCGGCACAATCGCTCCCGCCAACATCCGAGGACGCATCGCCCGCGGGTGATTCCAATGGGCAGGAACTCACGCGGGAGGAAATTTTCTCCGTGGGGAAAATATCGAAGCGCCTCGTGCGAACAAAAACCTTCGCCGTGGCGGCCGGCCTCGCCGCCGGGTTTCTTCTCTCCTCTTGGATCAGCCACTCGGACTCCTCGGCCAGGCAAAAACTGCTGCAGTCTTTCGATCCGCTGGAAGTCAAAAGCCCGCCGCGCGCCCAGTCCAGGCGGCTGGAGGAAGCCCTCGTCCAGTTGCGCGACGGAAAACCCGCAGAGGCTTTCCAAGCTCTCTCCCAACTCGAACGCGAAAATTCCACCATCCCCTCGCTGACTTATTTCGCCGCACTCGCCGCGCTGCAGTCCGGCGACAACCAATCCGCCATTTCCAAGGCCGACGCCTCGATCGCCAAGCGTGAACGCATCGCCGACTCGCTCGCACTGAAGGCCGTCGTGGAATCCCAGAAGCCGCGGAGCGGGGCGTTTGCTGATCCGGCAGCACTGGCACAGGGATTCCTGGAACAGGCCGCCATGATCGAACCCGGCAATCCGGCCCCCCTTCTGGAACTCGCTTCCATCCTCCGCTATCGCGCAAAAAACGACGAGGCCCTCGAGTTGTTGCGCGCCGCGAGGAACCGTCTGAACCCCGTGGACAGCCATGCCGTGGTGGACACCACCATCCGCCTGCTCGAACTTCAGGCCTTGGATGACACCTCCCTTCCCGCGCCGGGCGATCCCGGTAACAGCACCGCCGGGTTGTTCGCCTCGGCCTATCTGGCGATGCGGACGGCGGATTTCGCCGCCGCCGCTTCCACGCTGGACACAGCCAAAAAGAATCTCCCGCCCGATCTGTTCCTCTATCTCGTCAACGACCCCGCGCTGCGCCGTTACGCCGACCAGCCCGCCCTCGCGGGTTTTTTTTACTGATCTCTAAAACTTCAGGTTGATTCCGGCATACGCGACATTGCGCGTGTAGCTGAGCTGCTCGGAGGCCGGTGCCATGTCCACCGTCCGCTGATACCCGATTTGCAAAAATGCCGTTTCCGAGAAGTTGAAATTCACCCCCGCGGAGAATTCAAAAATGTTCTCATAAAAATCCGGATTGGTGACCGGCTTGTCGAATTCGTTGTAGAAATTGTTCTGGTAATTGAGCCCGAGAGTCAGCGCCAGGCGGGCTGTGAGGCCGTGGACGGCACTGAAGCCGATGCGGAGTGTCTGCCGTGTGGCCGCCCCGTTGAGCCCGGAGGCCTCCGTGCCGTAGCGCAAATTCAGCAAGGCGGTGGAGGATTTGCCATAGGCGTAGGCACCCTGCAGCTCGCCGTAGGGACCGAAGTAGTCCGGATTGTTGTTGTCCTGGTTGTAGAACCGCAACTCCGCCCCCGCGCGGCCGGTGACGGTGAAGCATGGATTGAAGGTCTGGTCCACCCCGAGAAGAAAATACTGGCCGAAATTGTCCAGAGGCGCGGTGAAGTAATCCACCGGATTGGCGCGGTATTCCAACACGCCCGCTGTTTTCGGCTTCACGAGCCAGAGGAAGGATTGCCCGAGCGTCTGGGCGATGCGGCCCTGGCTGTTGTTTAGCGCCTGCTCCACAAAGACGAACGGCGTGAAGTTGTATTTCGTTTGGGTCGAAAATCTTTCCGTCCATGTGCGCGCGGCCACGATATCATTCGCGGAGTAAAGGTAGTCGCCGTTCTGCCGGTTGGTTCCGCCGGCGATTGTGAGGTCGGGCTGCGCGAGATATGCGGTAAGGCTGTAGAACGAGATTTGGAGGTTCGGAGCGGCCTCCCACAGTCCGGAGAGGCTCGCCTGGCCGGTGTAGTCCACCTTGTTCCCGGGCCGCGTGTAATACCAGGTCGCGCCGCCATTCACATCGGCCTCGAGTCGGAACCTGCCACCGCCCGCCTTGCGCGCGATGCCGCCGGCCAGATTTGTGTAGAAGCTGCCGTAGCGGTTGGTGGCCGTGGTGAAGAGATTGTCATCGTAGCCCTCGCGCACAGAAAGCGCAAAGGAGTAGGGCGATTTTTCGAAAATTCCCGCCCGCTCCAAAAGGGCCGCGGCGTCCGAATCTCCCATGTTTTCATCCAGAAAAGGATTCACCACCTCGCCCCCCACCGATTCACCGATCATCTCCGCTCCGTCGGGAGCTTCCGTTTGCACCGGCGAGACCGGCTCCAGCGGAGGAGGTGGAGGCACCGGCGCCGCGAAGCTCTCGATTTCCTCGGTCCCTGGCGAGGGTTTCACAGGTGCCGGGGTCTTTTTTTCAACCGGTGCCGGTTGAGGCGTGGGAACAGGGCGAGGCGTGGGCGTGTTTGTTGGTAATGGCTGCGGGGCCTGCGGGACGGCCTCACGCGCCACGGGTTTGGAATTTTTTGAAAGGTAGATTGTGCGAAAGGCGCGATTTCCATCCGCCGCCACCAGGCACGAGGCGATCAAAAAAAGGAAGGCGCCGATTCCGGCTTGCAGCCTCATGGGTGGTCGGGTGTGGGCTACGGGTGGAGCGCGAGTCCGGACCTCGTGAATGCCATTTGCCTACTCCTGCAAAAATCCCGCTCTGTAGGCGTCCATTTGCTGGCG
>JBMOIA010000231.1:0-2839 GCA_049317565.1 Terrimicrobiaceae bacterium
TCGGAGCGTCACCGCGCATCGAAGATGTTTGGATCGGGCAGGGGAGTTCCGCAGTAGAGGCACTCCAGGCGTTTGCTGTTCGAATTCCTGCCGCAGGCGGTGCAGGTCTTGACCACCCGCGAGATTTTTCCATCGGACGAACCATCACGCAGATCGATTTCCTGCATTTTGGCGGCAAGCGCCTCCTCCGAGTGGTGGCCAGCGTCGCGGAGCATTTCCCAAAGTGCCTGTGAGGCGAGTGCCAATCGGTCAAGCCGGCGCTCGAGCGATTTGATGTCGTCGGCGAAGCGGTCGGCTTTGTTTTTAGCGCGCTCCGCCTGCTGTCTGGCTTCATTGATTTTTCCCTGCTGATAAACGTCGAAGAGGAAATCCATGGAGTGTTGTCTGAAATTCAGCGCCCGGGCATCGCCTCGAGCAGTATGCCTTTCAGGTATTCGGTTTCGGGGAGTCCGACGACCACCGGATGGTCCAGCGGTTGGCCGATGCGCCGCAGGAGGCGCATGCCGCGCCGGGCATCGTTCAAGCCCTCGGCCACGGCGTTTTCAAATTCGTGGGCGGCGACATGGTGCGAGCAGGAGAATGTGGCGAGGATGCCGTTCTTCGCGAGCAGCCGCGCCGCAGCGGCGTGGAGGTCGCGGTAGCCTTTCAGGGCGTCCTTCACGCGGTTGCGCGCCTTCGCGAAGGAGGGCGGGTCGAGGATGATGAGGTCGTATTCCGGCCGGCCGGGTTTCCTCAGGAAGTCGAACACATCGGCATGGCAAACATCTACCGCGAGCCCGTTGCGGCGGGCATTGGCCTGCAGCGCCGCCGCGGCCTCGGCGCCGGCTTCCACGGCCGTGACTGAGGCCGCGCCGGCTTTCGCGCACGCGAGGGCGAACCCGCCTTGGTTGGAAAAACAATCGAGCACATGCTTGCCCTGCGCGAATGGGGCGATGGCTTGGTAGGAATCGATTTGGTCGAGGTAGAGGCCGGTTTTGTGCCCGCCAAGGGGATCGACGAGGAAAACCACGCCTGCCGCCTCGACTTCCAATTGCCCCGGGTTTTCACCGGCCAGAATCCCCTTGCGGAATTCCAGCCCCTCCGCGCCGCGCACGGGGGCGTCGTTGCGTTCGACCACACAGGCGGCACCGGTGGCCTCCGCCAGTGCTTCCGCAATCATCGCGCGCCGCAGGTCCATGGCGGCGGTAAGTGTTTGCAAAACCACCACCTGTCCGTAGCGGTCGGCGACCACGCCAGGCAATCCATCGCCCTCGCTCCAAACGATGCGCCCGAGATCGGTCCGGCACCCTGCGCGCTGCCTGTATTCCAGCGCCTGCACGATCCGTCGCCGAAAAAAATCCGCATCGAGGTCCTGTCGCCGGCGCGAGAAGCGCCGCACCACGATCTGCGAGCGCGAATTGAAAATGCCCGTGCCCAGCAAGTGGTCGCGCCCGTCCTTGATCGAGACCACATCGCCATCGGCGGGCGAGCCGAAGGTTTTCAGAACCTCGCTGGAGTAAACCCAATCATGCCCGTGCAGGATGCGCGAGCGGGGACGGACGACGATTCCACCCATGTCCTCAGTCCTCCAAAAATTTCCAGCTGCCGAATGTGGCCGCCTGCCCGGCGAAAGCGCCCGTAGGATCGACAAGATTCCAAACTGTTGCCTGCTGAATGCGGAAACGGCGGCCGTTTTTTGAAATCCGGATGCCGGAGTAGTCGTTCACGAAACCGTGTTCCCTGACCCTGGCAAGGAACGCGGCGCGTTCGGCGCGGTGCATGGGCTCGGCGGTGTTTCTCGACGGCGTGCGCACCAGCGTGTCCCAATCCATTTCCCAAAGTCGAAGCGCGGCGGCGTTGCCATAGTTGAGGATTTGGTCGTCCTCCGCACCGCCCGAGACCACCACGAACGGAGCCTCGAACAACCTCTTGGCATCCTCCGCAGCATCCCCGCTTCGCCCGAGCAATTCGCGCCCGAGCAGACGCCGATGGGAATCGAGGAGCACCGCCGAGTGGCTTTTCAGGAAGATGTGGTGGGTTTTCAGAACATCCATGCGCGGCCGTTGTAATCCAAGCGCCCTGCCGTGGCGAATGGCGATTTCGCGCCTTGAGCGCGCGGCGCCGATGCGCTGGGATGACGACCATGAAAAAACAACTGCGCGACATCCCCGGCGGCCCGCCCGCCCTCGGCCCCTACTCGCTCGGCGTTCTCGCCGAAGGAAAATTCGTTTTCGTCTCCGGCATGACGCCGTGGGATCCCGCGACCGGAAAGATCGAGCGCGGCCCGATCGCCCGCCAGACCGAACTGGTTTTGGAAAATGTCAAAAAAGTCCTCGCCGCCGCCGGGGCCGATTTCAGCCATGTCGTCAGCTCGCGCGTTTACCTCGCCGAACTCACGCAGGAAAATTTCAAGGAGATGAACTCGGTTTACACCCGCTATTTCGGCGACTCGGCGCCTGCCCGCGCCACGATCGGCGCGCAACTCCTCGGCTTCGATGTCGAGATCGAGTGCGTCGCCGCCATCGATTGAGCCGCACCTACTCGCCGATGTCCTCGTTCCAAAGGGCGGGATTTTCGGCAATGAACTCCTCCATCAACGCCACGCACTCCCCGTCTTGGCGGATGTCCACCTCCACGCCCTGCGAGCGGACGTGCGCCTCGGGACCCTGGAAGGTTTTGTTCTCGCCCACCACCACGCGCGGGATGCCGTAGAGCAGGATCGCCCCGCTGCACATCGGGCACGGCGAGAGCGTCGAGTAGATCGTGCACCGGCGATAAACCGAAGCCGGCAACCGACCCGCATTTTCGAGGCAATTCATCTCCGCGTGGTGGATCACACTGCCGTCCTGCACCCGGCGGT
>JBMOIA010000232.1:0-2837 GCA_049317565.1 Terrimicrobiaceae bacterium
AACTGGCCGCTTGGTCGCCAGGCCATGGCGCGGGCGGCGTCGCGGAAGATGTAGCTGGTTTTGCTGCCGAGTTGCACCAGGATGACTTCGCGGCCGTTGAGGATTCCGCTGGAAACGAGGCAGCGGCCGGCGGCGTTCGTGTAGCCGGTTTTCATGCCGTTGAAGGGTCCGGAGGGGCCGAGCAATTTGTTGGTGGCTTCGAGCACGGTGACGCGCCCGCTGTTGTGGCGGAAATACGATTTCTGTTTGGTCATCATGGAGCGCAAAACCGGGCTGCGGTAGGCTTGAAAGGCGATGCGGGCGATGTCGCGGGCGGTGGAGTATTGCTCGGCGGGAAGGCCGTTGCTGTTGGCAAAACGGGAGGATCGGGCGCCGAGCTGCCAGGCGGTGTCGTTCATTTTCTCGACAAAGGCGGATTCCGATCCGCTGTGGTCGCGGGCCAGGGCGGAGCAGGCGTCGTTCGCGCTTTTCACCATGATGGCCTCGAGGAGTTGGCGGCGCGGGTAGCGTTCGCCGGGCTTGAGGCCGAGCTTGGTGGGTTCGACGCGGGTCTCGGGTGTGGCGATGACCACTTCGCGATCCAAGTCGCCGCCGCGGGCGATCAGGAGGGCGGTGAGAAGTTTCTGGGTGCTGGCGACCGGGCGGCGGGTGTCGGCGTTTTTTTGGAAGAGAACATCCCCGGAGCGGGCGTCGATGAGGATGGCGGACTCGGCCAGAATTTCCGGCGAGTGGGCCGGCCAGATGTCGGGTGCCCCAGCTGGCGCGGCGGCGATCGGTGAAGGGGCCGGCTCCGCCCGGCGAACCTCGGGCGCGGGAATCGTGGAGCACCCTGTGGCTCCCAGGACGACGGCCAAACCGAGAATCAGCCCGCAGCGTTTCATGCCTGCAACGGATAGGGAAAACCGGCGCGGGGGCAACTGTGGATTTCGAGGTTTTTCGAGTTTGGCAAAAGCGGGTGGATGGCCGTGGAGGGATGCTTGCGTGCGAATCGTCCGCTGGACAATATACGGGCCGATGGGCTTGATCCTGCTTGGAATCCTCTGCGGAGCGTTGCTCTGCTATTGGCTGTCGGAGCGGTTCTACGGCACATATCTCGAACGCGCGCTGGGAGTGGACGGCGCCCGGCGCACTCCAGCGGTGGAAAAAAATGACGGCCGGGATTTCGTCCCGGCGAAACCTTATGTGCTCTTTGCACACCATTTCGCCGCCATCGCCGGGGCGGGGCCGATCGTCGGTCCGACGCTGGCGGTGATTTACGGGTATTTGCCCGCGTTGTTGTGGGTCGTGATCGGAGCCTGCCTGTTGGGAGGCGTTCACGACATGGTGACGCTTTTCATTTCGACGCGCGAGGAGGGGCGCTCGGTGGCCGACATCGCCAGGATTTATCTGGGTCCGACAGGCTACATCCTGATCGTGGGATTCCTGGCGATCGGGCTGGTGATGATCACGGCGACATTTCTGAATCTCAGCGTCACCGCCCTCACGAGCATGTATCCGGCGGAAAAGGTCGGCATGGAGCCGGTGCCCGCGGAGCAACTCTCCGCCGCACTGCAAATCCCGCCGGACTCCCAGGGATTCCACCCCTTCCACACAGGCGGAGGATTGCCCACGGTTGTCTCGGTGCGCGACGGGCAACCGGTGCTCATCGCGAAGATCGGCGGCATCGCCTCGACCAGTGTTTTGTTCATCACGCTGTGCGCGCCGTTTCTTGGCTGGATGATCTACCGGCGCCAAACCCCGGCTTGGCTGAACTACTCGATCGCCGCATTGGTCTGCGCAGGATCCGTCGTGCTGGGAATCTACCATCCGGTCGTGGTCTCGGCGGACACCTGGAGGATCATGATGACCGCCTATGTGGTGCTGGCCTCGGCGATTCCCGTGTGGCTGCTCCTGATGCCGCGGGATTTCGTGAATGTGCAAATCCTCTACGCGGGAATGCTCGCCGTGGCGCTCGGCATCCTTATCGCGGGCGTCTCGGGGCGTTTCCCGGAGATCCCGCTCGCGCCGCAGAGCCTTGCGGAAACCATCCCGGTCTGGAACGCCGAGGATGGCCTGAAATACATCGGTCTCCTGTGGCCGATGCTGTTCATCACCGTCTCGTGCGGCGCGATCAGCGGATTCCACTGCCTGGTTTCCAGCGGAACGACCGCACGCCAGCTCTCGAGCGAACACCACGCCCGCAAGGTCGGCTACCGCTCGATGCTCCTGGAATCCATGCTCGCCGTCTCGATCATCCTCACCCTGCTGATCGGCATCGACTGGCAAAACTATAAGCAAATCACCTACGGCGAAAAAAACCCGATCCTGGCGGTGTCATTGGCCACAGGCACTCTGGTCCACGCGGCCTTCGGGCTGCCCGTGTGGGCCGGAACCGTTCTTGGAATCCTTCTCCTCGAGGGGTTCGTTGTCACCACGCTCGATGTCGCCGTGCGGCTGAACCGCTACCTCTTCGAGGAAATTTGGAGGTTTGTTTTCCGGCGTCCGCACCCCGTTTTGCTGAGCGCATGGTTCAACACCACCCTGTGCGTGGGCTTGATGTTCCTCGTCTCGCGCTCGAACACCCTGCCGCTCCTCTGGCAGGTTTTCGGATCGGCCAACCAAATGATGGGCGCCATGGCGTTGCTCGTGGCTGCCGTCTGGTTGAAGGATCACGGACGCCGCTACATTTTCGTGCTCGTGCCCTCGATCCTGATGTTCGCCACCACGCTGGCCTCGACGGCGATGTCACTCTGGAAAAACCAGCAACTCGCCAACTGGCCGCTGGTCATCGCCTGCGGCGTCCTCATGTTGCTCGGCGCCGGCGTGGCATTTTTGGGGGCGCGAATCCTTCTCGCGCC
>JBMOIA010000233.1:0-2830 GCA_049317565.1 Terrimicrobiaceae bacterium
GTTTCCAGCGCGAGCGGGGTGAGCGGTGCCGGGCGCAAGGCCGAGACGGCGCTGCTCTTCGGTGAATGCAACGAGAGCCTGCGCGCCTACGGTCTGCCGAAGCACCGCCACCTCTCCGAAATCGAGCAGGAGCTGTCGCTCGCCGCCGGCCAAAAAGTCGCCATTTCGTTTGTGCCGCACCTCGCGCCCATGACGCGGGGCATCCACACCACGATCTTCGCCAAGCCATCGGCGGGCGTTGGCGCCGAAGCCCTCCTTGCCGAACTGCGCCGCGTCTATGCAGGTGAGCGGTTCGTGCGGGTTTCCGAGAGCCTGCCCGACACGAAACACACGGCCGGAACGAATTTTTGTGACATCTCCGTGAGGCTCGACGAGCGCACCGGCACGGTGGTGTTGCTTTCCGCCGAAGACAACCTTGTGAAAGGCGCGGCCGGGCAGGCGGTGCAGAATTTCAATGTGATGGCCGGTCTCGACGAGGCGGCGGGGCTTTTATGAAAACATTTCGGAAGGTGAAGGGTGGTGTTTGCGCGCCGCTGGGTTTTGTTGCCGGCGCCGCGGGGTGCGGGATCAAGACGGGCAAGGTGCTCCGTGACGATGTCTCGGTGGTTTTTTCCGAATTCCCCTCCCGCTCGGCGGCGACATTCACCACCAACAAGGTCAAGGCCCCGCCGGTGCTGGTTTCCGCCGCCCATGTGAAAAGCGGGCGCAACCGGGCGGTGGTCCTGAACAGCGGGAATGCCAACGCCTGCACCGGGGAGCGGGGGTTGAAGGACGCCCGGGCGATGGCATCGGCGGCCGCGAAGCGGCTTGGGCTCACGCCTGGAGAGGTGCTTGTCTGCTCGACCGGACGGATTGGCGTTCCGATGCCGATGGACCGATTGGAAAAAGGCATCGCGGCACTGAAGCCCTCGCGTAGTGGCAGTGCGGCTGCCGCGGGCGCCATCATGACGAGCGATACCTTTGCCAAGGAATTCGCTGTGGAGGTGTCCACGCCGCGCGGGAAATTTCGCATTGGCGGAATCGCAAAGGGTGCCGGGATGATCGATCCGAACATGGCGACGATGCTGTGCGTGATCGCGACCGATGCCGATGTGGCGCTGCCCGAACTGCGCGCCGCACTCAAGGCCTCTGTGGCCGATTCCTTCAACCGCATCACCGTGGATGGCGACATGAGCACGAATGACACGGTCATCCTGCTTGCGAACGGCCGGAGCGGGGTGAAGCCGCCAGTGGAGGTTTTTCGGAAGGCGCTCGATGAGGTCGCGCGGGAATTGGCGCGGATGATTGTGAAGGACGGCGAGGGGGTTTCGCGTTTTGTGGAAGTGGAAGTGAAGGGGGCGGCCAGCGCGCGCGATGCGCGGACCGCTGCCGAGGCGATCGCCAATTCCACGCTGGTCAAATGCGCTTGGGCGGGCGGGGATCCGAATTGGGGCCGCATCCTCGACGCGGTGGGGTATTCCGGCGCCAAGATGGACGAAGGGCGGACCGATATTTTTTACGGCAAGCTCCAGGCGGTGAAGAACGGCACCGCGGCGCGGACGCCATTTGAAAAACTTCGCGCGGTGGCGGCGCTGAAATCATTCAAGGTCACGGTGGACCTCAAGGTCGGCGCGGCATCGTATTATGTTTGGACGACAGATCTCACGGAGGAGTATGTGCGGCTCAACCTCGGCGAATAGGCGATGACACCGACTTTCGAACAAAGCCCCATCTGGCGAGGCCAAGGCGAAAGGTTTGCGCAGAAAACCAGGTGGGGGCTGCTTTTCAGGCCTTGGGCGGCTGCCTTGAAGGGAATCAATCCGGCTCTGACAAGCAGAGCCCTCCTCGCGAGGCGTCTTTTTGGTTCGGTTTTTCATCAAGACGCCTTCGTGAGCTGGCAAAGGTTCTTAAGAATTCCAGAAGCGTCATGACACCTGAAGCACGGTCCGAGGCGCTCATCGAGGCGCTGCCCTACATCCAGGCATACCGGGGGCAGACATTTGTCATCAAATACGGCGGCGCGGCGATGGAGGACGAGCACATCGTGGACAAGTTTCTGCGCGATGTGGTTTTCCTCGAGGCCGTGGGCATCAACCCGGTCCTCGTCCATGGCGGCGGCAAGGCGATCACTCAAAAGATGAAGGCTGCCGGGCTCGCGGCGCGGTTCATCGACGGGCTGCGTGTGACCGACGCCACGGCGATTCGCATCGTGGAGGAAACCCTCGACGGGGAAATCAACTCCGCGATTGTTTCCACAGTCAATGAATTCGGCGGCAGTGCGCGCGGGTTTTCCGGGAAGGATGTTTTCGTCGCGCGGCGCCTGAACCGCCAAGTGGTGCAGGACGGCGAAACGGTGGACCTCGGGTTTGTCGGCGAGGCCGAAGGTGTGCGCGCGGAGGGCGTGCGTGCGGCAGTGGCCGCCGAGGTCGTGCCGGTGATCAGCCCCATCGGCGCCGAGCCGGGGGGTCAGGTTTTGAACATCAATGCGGACACGGCTGCTGCCGCGCTGGCGGCGGAATTGAAGGCGGCGAAGTTGATTTATGTCACCGATGTTCCGGGCATCATGCGCGACGCCAGCGTGCGCGAATCGCTGATCCCGAGTGTGACGGTGAAGCAGGTCGGGGAGTTGATCAAAGGCAAGATCATCGCCGGCGGGATGATTCCGAAGGTGAGCTCGGCGGTTGAAGCTCTGGGGAAGGGTGTCGGGAAAATCCACATGGTCGGCGGGGGCATCCAGCACTGTCTGCTGCTCGAGATTTTCACGAACGCGGGGATCGGGACGGAGATTGTGCCGTAGGGGAATTGCCCGCGAAGGCGCGGAGGCGCGAAGGATTGACCACAGAGGGCGCAG
>JBMOIA010000234.1:0-2827 GCA_049317565.1 Terrimicrobiaceae bacterium
CCGGTTCGCCGACTTCCTGGCCGTGGTAGAGCATCACGGGACCGCGAGAGAGGCCAAAGAGAATGGCGGAAACCGGGCGGCCGACCGCGGGTCCGAGGTTTGCCCAATGCCCCTTGCCGGCGAGACGGACCTCGTCGTGGTTTTCCGCGTAGCGGAGCGAATTGTCGAAAACGAGCTGGCGCACGGCCTGGCGGTCGATGTCGTTCGCCCAGCGGCCGCCGTCGTAGATTTCCTTCAGCATGTCGTAGGTGGCGTCGTCGTAAACGGCATCGAAACCCGCGGCGAGGAGGTCGAACATGATGTTGCCGCCGCCGATCTCCGCGATGAGCGGGTCGCCGCCGGGGACCTTGGCGGGGTCGGTGTCGTAGGCCTCGGCCACAAAGAAGGTGTCGGGATTCCGGTCGCGGGCGCGGGAGATCATCCAATGCCAGAACTCCGGCGGGACCATGTGCGCCATGTCCACGCGGAAGCCATCCACACCCATCGCCTGCCAATGCGCCACGATTTCGTCCATTTTTTTCCAGGTGTCCGGAATCGGTTTGGCGGGCTGGGAGCCGTGCGGGTATTCGCGGGTTTTTTTGGAGGGGTCGGCGAAGTTGAACCCGTAGTTGAGCTTCACGGTTTCATACCAATTCCCCTGCGTCGGGCGCCAGGTGGCGGCGTTGTCGCCGGTGACGCGGCCGTGCTCCATCTCGGGCTTGAAAAGGCCATCGCTTTTCGCACGGGCGACCTTGCTTGTGGGGCTCGTGATGTTGCCCTGCTCATCGACGGTCGGCAGGCGGAGCGGCGGGCCGTCGGCGGATTTTTCGAGCCAGAAGAAATTGTTTTCCGGGCTGAAGAATTTCGAACGGTCGTCGGTCGCGCCGAAGGTGAGGTCAGGCCGGATGGTGGAGCTGTAGCTGCGCGCGACATGGTTAGGGACGAAATCGATGAGGACCTTCATGCCGGCATCGTGGATGCGCGCGACGGCGGCCTTGAATTCGTCGAGGCGCTTCGCGGGATCGACGGCGTAATCCGGCGAGACATCGAAGTAGTCGCGGATGGCGTAGGGGCTGCCGGCAAGGCCCTTCAAAAGGTCCGGGTCGTCGGCGGGTTCGCCGATGTCGGTGTAATCGGTGGAGGTCGCCTGCTGGTGGACGCCAGTGAGCCAGATGTGGGTGGCACCGAGCTTTTTGATTTCGGAGATGGCGGTATCGTTGAGGTCGTTGAATTTTCCAACGCCGTTTTCCTCGAGGAATCCATTGGGTTTGCGGGTTTCGTTCGTGTTTCCGAAGAGGCGCGGGAGCATTTGGTAGATGCGGACCTTCGAGAGGTCTTTGTCTGCGCGGGAATGGATGCCGAAACGCGCGGCATTGCCGGCGCCCTCGACGGCCAGATAGCGGCGGAGCGTGATTTCGCCGGTGCCCAGCGGGGCATGCGGATCGAGGCAGGTCGTGAACGCCCCCCAACCGCCATCAGCGGCGATATCCTTCGACCAGGCGAGGAGGTTGAATTTTTCCGTGGTGCCGAGGAGCGATGCGGGGATGGACAGCGTGGCGGTCTTGCCTTCCAGGCTGACGGAAACACCGGCCGGGGCGTCGGTGCGGTCGCCCCATTGGGTTTGGTTCCAGCGGCGGACGCTTGTGCGGTAGCCCGTGCCGGAGGGGATGGCGGCGACAATCAGATCCGCTTTGAAGGGCAGGAAAACAGTCGAGCCCTCGACGCCGTTTTCAAACGGGGCGATGATCGACCCGTCACGGTGCCCGACGGCCACATAAAGTGCCTGTGCGGATTCGTTCGCGCCGAATGTGAAAGACACTTTGAGCCCTCCATCGGCGGGGCGCTCGATCCGGTATTCCGCCCCGCCCGCGCCCTCGGATTCGAAGACGCCTGCGGAGGCGAAGGGGCAGAATGACAGTGCAAGGACAAGGAGCGTGAAAAGCGGGATTCTGTGCATGGAAATGTGTTGGCGGAAGAGGCGCCCTGCGGGGCGGCGGGGAGTTTGTTTCCGCCAAAGCCCGCAGGCAGGCAACAAAAATCGGTTTGAACAGTTCCATGCTCCCTCAAGCGGGAGAGGAATGCGGACCGGTGTGAAGGATCAGGCCTTCTCGACCTGCCAGTATTCGAGGTCCACGAGCGTGTCGCGGCCGAAAATGCTGACGGAGACGCGAAGCTTGCCGCGCTCGGGGTCGATTTCCTCGACGATGCCGTTCTGGTTTTGGAACGGGCCGTCGGCCACCTTCACCTTGTCTCCGACCTCGAAGGCGATCTTGGGTTTGACGGAATCCTCGCGGTCGCGGACCTGGGCGAGGAGCGCCTCTACTTCCTTCGGGCGCATGGGAATCGGGCGGTCCTTGGTGCCGGCGAAGCCGAGCACGCCGGCGGTGTCCTTGATGAAATACCAGGTCTTCTCGACGAGTTGGTTGCTGTCGTCGAGGAGGTGCATGTTGACGATCAGATAGCCCGGGAAAAACTTGCGGGTGCTTTCGGTTTTCTTGCCGCGTTTGATTTCCTGCACGCGCTCGGTGGGGATGAGGACTTCGAAGACATGGTCGCCCATTTCCTCGGTCGCGATGCGGCGCCGGATGTTTTCCTGCACCTTCTGCTCCTGGCCGGAGAGGACGTGCACGACATACCATTGGTCTTTCGGGGCTATGGGCATTGTTTTGGTTTTTTTGGAAAAAGGGCTGGGGCGGGGCGGTTCAGGGGCGGGTGAGGAATCCGACGACGTTGATGAGGATAAAGTCGAAGAACGCGATGTAGCCTCCGAGGATGATCATGGCCACGAGGACGACGACGGTGGAGTCGGTGAGTTCCTTGTAGCGCTTGAAGCCTTTCTCGTTCGGGT
>JBMOIA010000235.1:0-2825 GCA_049317565.1 Terrimicrobiaceae bacterium
TTGCTGCGGCTTGCGCGAATACCAATCCAAACACATCGCGCCCATTTCGAATTTCTCATTTATTCTGAGGATTGATAATTGAGTTGATGCCTCTCGCCTGCCAACTCGAAGCCTTCGGCGCCTCACCGCCGGCCATTCATCTTGCAGATCTTCCCGTGCCGTCTCACGCTCGCGGCGAGGTGCTTCTACGCATGCTCGCGGCGCCGATCAATCCCGCCGACTTGAATGTCATCGAAGGCACCTACGGGCAGTTGCCGGAACTCCCGGCCACACTCGGAAACGAGGGTTGCGGCGTGGTGGCATCACTCGGCCCCGGCGTTTCGGGATTCCAGGTGGGGGACATGGTCGTCCCGCTCGTTCGCGGCACTTGGGCCGAATGTCTAACTGTTCCTCAAGAAAAACTCCTTCCGCTGCCCGCGGACATCGATCCGTTGCAGGCCTCCATGCTTGCTGTGAATCCGGCCACCGCGTGGAGGCTTCTTCATGATTTTTGCAAACTTCAGCCCGGTGATTGGATCGTCCAAAACGCCGCCAACTCCGGCGTGGGGCGGGCCGTTATCGGCATTGCCAAAAGTCTCGGCCTTCGCACCCTCAATCTCATTCGGCGTCCCGAGCTCGCCGACGAACTCCGCCTCGCGGGTGCCAACATTGTCGAATCCGAGTCCTGCGATTTGCGTGTCCGAGCCAGGGAGCTTTGCGATGGTGCCTTGCCGCGACTCGCGCTCAATGCCGTGGGTGGTGCCAGCGCGCTGAACCTCGCGAACGCCTTGGACCCCGGCTCGCCCCTCGTCACCTACGGCGCCATGTCCCGCCAACCCCTCAAAATCCCCAACGGACTCCTCATCTTCAAAAACATTTCCTTCCACGGCTTCTGGCTCCGCCGCTGGATCGACACCGCCCCGCTCGCCGAAATTCGAGAGACCTACTCGCGCCTCGCCGACCTCGTCGCCGACGGCAGCATCCGCGTTCCGATTCAAAAAACATTCCCCTTGCGCGAAGCCGCCGCCGCCGTCGCTCTCGCTGCCGATTCCTCTCGAACCGGGAAAATTCTTTTGGACCTCCGCCAGGAATTCGCCGCCTCCCGGCAAGAGTAAAAAATCCCGCGCCGTTCTTGACACCCGCGCCGGGGTCTATACCCTCTTGCCTCCGCTTCAAACCAAAACCACTCTTATGGCATTCACAGAAGTCATTCTCACAGCGAATATTCCGACCCTCGGCGCCGAAGCCGATATCGTCAGGGTCCGTCGTGGCTACGCCCGCAATTTCCTGCTCCCGCGCGGCAAGGCCCTTGAAATTTCCAACGGCTCGATGCGCCGCATCAACCACCTCAAGGCCAAGCGCGCCGAGCGCGAGGCCCGCGAAGTCACCGCCGCCGAGGAACTCGCCTCGAAGATCAACAAACTCTCGCCCGTCTTCACTCTCGAAGCCGGTGGTTCCGGCAAGGCTTTCGGTTCGGTGACCTCCAAGGATATCCACGACCGCATCGTGGCCGACCTTAAACTCGAGGAACTTCCCAAGCACGCCGTGGCGCTCGACAAGCCGATCAAGGAAAGCGGCGAGCACCAAGTTTCCATCAAGGTCCACGCGGATGTCACCGCCACGCTGAAGTTGCGCGTCGATGTCCATGTCGCGGAATCCGCCAGGTCCGCCGAAGGCGAGGAGGGCGAAGCCGCACCGGCCCGCCGTCCGAGGAAAAAAGCCGCCGCTGCGGAGTAGGCACAGGCTAAAAAACCCGGACCCGTTCCGCCCAGCGCCAAGCCGCTCGGCATAGGTCCGGCCATCGCCGCGTTTCTCCAGAATGTCCACGGCCGCCGCCGCAGCAAAGTCCGACGCCCAACCGTCGCCAAACGGGTCCAAAAACGACACGCCCCGCGGCCGCGACAAGAAGCCCGACTATTTTAAAAAGGCCGCGCCCTACCTTCCCGACGCACTGCGCCCGCTTCCGCAGAGCATTGATGCCGAGAAGGCGCTGCTGGGCTCGATTCTCCATTCCGCCGGCGTGCTGGACGACTGCACCGCGGAAATGGAGGCCTCCCATTTCCACCTCCCCGCCCACCAGAAAATTTTCGATCTGCTCGTGGAAATGCGGAACGCGGGCAAGCCGATCGATCTCGTTTCGGTCACCCAGGTTCTCGAGGACCGACGCATGCTCGACGAGGTCGGCGGCGCGATGGGCGTCACGGACCTCTTCACTTTTGTCCCCACGGCGGTCAATGCCGACTACTACCGCGAGATCGTCAAAGAAAAGTTCCTCCTTCGCCGCGTCGTCTCCGTTTGCACCGAGTATGTCGCCCGCGCCCACGAGGAACAGGGTGATGTAAAAATCCTCCTCGACGAGGTCGAGTCGCGCGTCCTCGAGATCGGCGAGGAACGCTTCCGCTCCGCCCTGCCGAGCATGAAGCAGATGGTCAACGAAGCCATCGACGGCATTGAAAAAATCGCCGCGACCCGCGGCGCCATCACCGGGCTGCCCACCGGGTTCGCCGCCCTGGACCGCATGACGAACGGCATGCACGAGGGCGAGATGATCGTCATCGCCGCGCGCCCGTCCATGGGCAAGACCGCCCTCGCCATGAACATCGCCGAGCACGCCGCGATCGATTGCGGCAAGCCGGTCGCCGTTTTCAGTCTGGAAATGAGCGCCCAGCAGCTCGTGCAGCGCCTTCTTTGCTCGCGTGCCCGCGTCAATGGCAAGGCGCTCCGCGAGGGGTTCATCAACAACGCCACGATGAACAGCCTCATCGGCACCGCCGGCCAGTTGACCAAGGCCAAGATGTTCATCGACGACACACCCGGCCTCAGCATTCTCGAACTCCGCGCCAAGG
>JBMOIA010000236.1:0-2781 GCA_049317565.1 Terrimicrobiaceae bacterium
TGCTGCCCGATGCGGTGGTGCGCATGGGAATTCGCAACCTGCTCGCAAAAAAACTGCGTGATGAAACGCGAAGCGATGCCATTGCGCAGGGCGAGGCTCTCGCGGCGTTTGTGGAGGAATTGAAATCCAGCCCGATCGCGGTGAAGACGGCCGAGGCGAATGAGCAGCACTACGAGGTGCCGACAGAGTTCTTCCGCCTCGTTCTGGGTCCGCGAATGAAATACAGCTCCGGCTACTGGCCTCGCGCGAACACGACCTTCGCGGAAAGCGAGGAGGAGATGCTCGCGCTGAGTTGCGCGCGGGCGGAATTGGCGGACGGCATGGATGTGCTGGAGCTGGGTTGCGGCTGGGGGAGCCTCACGCTCTGGATGGCCGAGAAATTCCCTGGGTCGCGGATCACAGGCGTTTCGAACTCGGCCACGCAGCGGGAGCATATCGAGGCGGAGGCGGCGCGGCGTGGACTCGCGAATGTGCGGATTCTCACGGCCGACATGAATATTTTCGAGGCCGGCGACGGCGGGTTCGACCGGTTGGTTTCGGTTGAAATGTTCGAACACATGAAAAACTACCGCCTGCTGATGGCGAAGGTCTCGCGCTGGCTGCGGCCGGGTGGAAAGCTGTTCGTGCACATCTTCACGCACCGTGAATTCGCCTACCACTTCGAGGGGAGCGATCCCTCGGACTGGATCACGCGGTATTTTTTCGAGGGCGGCACGATGCCGTCGGACGATCTGCTGCTCTATTTTCAGGAGGACCTCGCGATCGAAAAACACTGGCGCGTTTCGGGAACGCATTACCAGCGGACCTCGGAAGCCTGGCTGCGGAACATGGACGCCAATGCGGCCGCCGTCACACCGATCCTCGAAAAAACCTACGGTCCCGAGAACACCGCGAAGTGGCGTGCGTATTGGCGGGTCTTTTTCATGTCGTGCGCGGAGCTCTGGGGCTACCGCGGCGGGAACGAGTGGCTGGTCAGCCACTACCGGTTTGCAAAAAAAGGCTGAGGGCGTCGGCGCGGGCGGATGCTGATCGCATTCAACAAGCCGTTCGATGTGCTTTCGCAATTCACGCCGGAATGCGAGGGGCAGCGCACACTGGCGGAGTTTGATTTTCCAAGCGGGGTTTACCCGCTCGGGCGCTTGGACAGGGACTCGGAGGGGTTGCTGCTGCTTTCGGACGAGAAGGGATTGAACAGTCTGTTGCTTGATCCGGCGCGCGGGCATTGGCGGACCTACTGGGCGCAGGTGGAAGGCATCGCGGACGAAGAGGCGCTACGCAGGCTCTCGGATGGCGTCCCGGTGGGCGGGCGGATGACTCTGCCGGCACGGGCGCGAGTCATTTTTCCAGAAGTGCCACCGCGCAATCCTCCCATCCGCTTCCGCAAATCGGTGCCGGATTCTTGGATCGAACTGGAATTGTGCGAAGGCCGCAACCGGCAGGTGCGGCGCATGACAGCGGCCGTGGGGCTGCCGACTTTGCGGTTGCTGCGCGTGGCTATCGGCGGGTTCCAGCTGCCTGTGGATTTGGAAACCGGGAAGTGGGTGGTGCTGGGGGACGAGGCGCGGAGGTTGGTTTTTGGAGGAAGCGGCGGGACAGATGCTCGCGGGATGTGGTAGGTTTTTTTCCTGAATGGTTGACCAGTGGACCGAGTGGATGCGCCAGTCGATGGCATGGATCGAGCAAACCGGCCCGGCTGGCTGGCTGGTGTTCATAGGCCTCTACACGCTTTCGTGTGTGCTTTTTTTACCGGGATCCGTGCTGAGCTTCGGGGCGGGGGCGATCTATGGATTCTGGGGCGGGACGGCGCTGATCTCCGCGGCCTCGGTGGCCGGAGCGGCGGCGAATTTTCTTTCGACGCGCTTTCTGCTGCGCAAGTGGATGGAGCGCCGATTCGCGGGTGGCCGAAAGTTTCAAGCGCTGAACCATGTCGCGACGAAGGACGCCTGGCGCATGATCATCCTCACGCGGATTTCGCCAATTCTTCCGCATAGTTTGGTGAGCTGCGCGTTCGGGCTTTCGAGAGTGGGTTTTTCCAAGTTTACGGTGGCATCCTGGATCGGATTCGTGCCGATCAGCGCAGCGTATTCCTATGGCGGTTCGATTCTCGGGCACATCGCCAAAGGCGGCTTCCAACAGGGTCCGTGGGCGTGGACTGTTTATGCGGTGGAGATAGGGATCACGGTGGCGGTGACGCTATGGATCACACGCACCGCCCAGAAGGCCATCAAATCGGTGGCTCCCGAAGTGGTCGAGCCGGAGGGGCCAAGCGGAAATTAGCGCTGCCGAACCGCCCAGCTACGCGGCAACGAGAGTGGATCGAATTTTTTCGGCGGCGGCGGTGAAGGCCTGGGCGGCGGGTGAATCGGGGTGGGCTGCCACGGCGGGGAGGCCTGTGTCGCCGGATTCGCGCACGAGAGGTTCGATGGGGATTTCACCGAGGAGCGGGACTTTCAGTCGGGCGGCTTCGCGGCTCCCGCCACCGGTGCCGAAGATGTCGTAGCGGCGGCCGTTGTCGGGGCACAGGAAGTAGCTCATGTTTTCGATGATGCCGAGGACGGGGACATTGGTTTTTTCGAACATGGCGATGGCCTTGCGTGCGTCGATGAGGGCGACTTCCTGCGGGGTGGTGACGATGATGGCGCCGGAGAGGGCGACGGTTTGGACGATGGTGAGCTGGATGTCGCCGGTGCCGGGCGGGAGGTCGAGGATGAGGAAATCGAGTTCGCCCCAGGCGACCTGGCGGAGGAATTGCTGGGTGTAGCGGGTGACCATGGGGCCGCG
>JBMOIA010000237.1:0-2771 GCA_049317565.1 Terrimicrobiaceae bacterium
CTCGGGCGGGCTTCGTCATTCCCGAAAAAACCTTCCCGCAGCATCATCGACACCTTCCCGAACAGCCATCCGGGGCGCGGCTACACGATCACGCTCGAGACGGAGGATTTTTCCTCGCTCTGCCCCGTGACCGGCCAGCCGGACTACGCGAAAATCTGCATCGAATACATCCCGGACAAACTTTGCGTGGAGACGAAGTCGCTCAAATACTACCTCGCCTCATTCCGAAACACACCCTCGTTCAACGAGCAGATCGTGAACCGCATCCTGAGCGATCTTGCGGAAGCCTGTGCGCCCCGGTGGATGTCGGTGCGAGGGGCGTTCGCGGCGCGCGGCGGGCTCTCGCTCACCGTGGTGGCGACCCACGGGTCGAAGTAGGGCGCGCTACTGCTTTCTGTAAAAAACCACAGCCACCACGAGGTCCAATGCCCGCTGGAGCGCAGTGTCGCGCAGGGGCTCGGATTCGGCCGGGGACTCGGAGTCGCCGGAAATCTCGGGGTTGGTGTTCGCCATGAGGGCGGCCTCGTTCATCCTCGGGCGCTCCACATCGAAAACAAAACGCCCGAGCCCTTCAGTCGGCGAGCGGCGGAAAATGTCTTCGGTGGTGGCGGCATCCATGTCCACGAGGATGTCGGGCTTCACGCCCCCCGGGAACAAGGGCCCGGCTTCGGGAATCGCCACCCTCGACACAGCCACGCGCAGCGTGCGTCCCCCGCCCAGGGCGAAATCGGAAAATTCCACAGCCTGACCGGCGGTCGGTCCGCCAACGACCATTGCGTCGGCATTCGCGCGAAGCGAGGCGGCAAGAGCCTCGGCGGCACCCGAGGTGCCTGAATCGCACAGCACGACAACAATGCCCTTGAAGCGCGGCTCGGAATCCGAAGTCAGGATGCGTTCCTGGCGGGCACCGGGTTTTTGGATTGTGAAAAGGATGGTGCCCTTCGGGCAAAAGCGCTTCGCGAATTCGGCCGCAGTGTCGAATGCGCTGCCGCCCGCGAGTTGGCGCAGGTCGAGAATGACGGCGGGCAATTCCTTGCCGGAGAATTTTTCCAGCGCGGCATCAAGTTGTGCGAGCGCCGAGGAATCGATCGTGCCGGGACGGATGTAGCCCGCCTTCTCATCGAGAATTTCGGCCAGAAACGCGTGGGAGGCGGGCTTGGGCTCGGCTTCGCCGGAAACAAACAAGACGCCGGGCGCGAGGCGCACCGCCATTCCTTCAAGCAACGCGCGCTGCCGGGCGGTCTCGTCGAATTCGCCGGAGGAGAGAAAATTCTTCTGCAACACATCGAGCGCCTCCTGCAATTGCGGCGCCTCGAGCGCGTCAATGGATTCGCGCAGGGTCGGTGTCGGCGATGGACTCGGCGATGGCGCGGGCTCCGTGGCATTGGCGGAGAGGAAAAGGGAGAAGAAGATGGGGAGGAGTTTCGGAGCCATCTGACGGCCGAAAGAAAACCGCTGGCGCGGCTGCAATGCCCCAGGAGGGTCCTGCTTGTCAGGACCGGAACGGGCTGCGCAATTCTGTCGGCCCGGCTCTGACAAGCAGAGCCCTCCTCGCAAGGCGGCAAACCCGCCCCATGGCAAAGGACTCCAGGAAAGGGTTGAAAAGATTCTCCTCATGATCCCCCGATATCGTTCCGTTTTTGCAGACCTTCAAACGAAATGCGGGCGGCGGCGGAATAGGCGAGCGACCGGGCGGCGGCAAGGTCCTTGCCCGTTGCCGTGACCCCCAGCACACGCCCGCCGTTGGTGACAATTGCGCCATTGGAATCCTTCGTCCCCGCATGGAAGACCATGACGCCATCCATAGCCAATGCCTCCTCGAGACCGGAAATGGGTTTTCCTTTTTCCACTGGGCCCGGATAACCGCCCGAGGCGAGAACCACGCAGACCGCGGCGCCGTCCGTCCACTTCGGTTGTTGAGCGGCAATCGTTCCGTCCACCACCGCCTCGAGAAGCGGCAAGAGGTCGCCGTCCAGCCGCCGGACGAGGGACTGGGTCTCCGGGTCGCCCCAGCGGCAATTGAATTCGAGCACCTTTGGACCCGAGGCTGTGAGCATGAGTCCCGGAAAAAGCATTCCACGAAACGCGAGCCCGTCCTTTTTCAAACCGGTGAGGAACGGCTGCAGGATTTCCGACTCGATCCGCGCGCGCAGGGCGACATCCACCGACCCCGACGGGCAAATCGTCCCCATGCCGCCGGTATTCGGTCCCCGGTCGCCATCGTGGATTTTCTTGTGGTCCCGGCAGTCGGGGAACAGCAGATACGAATGGCCGTCCACGAGCGCATGGATCGAGCACTCGGTGCCTTCGAGGAATTCCTCCACCACGATGCGTGCGCCCGCAGCGCCGAATGCCTTCTCCTCCATGCAAGCGGCAATCGCGCGGTCGGCCTCTGCAAAATCGGCGGCAATGACCACCCCCTTGCCAAGCGCCAATCCATCGGCCTTCACGACGAGCGGATACTTCGCATGACGGCAAAATTCCCGCGCCGCCGTGGCATCGGTGAACTCCCGGTATGCGGCGGTGGGGATTCCATGGCGTTGCATGAAATCCTTCGCGAACGCCTTCGATGATTCCAACCTGGCCGCGGCGGCCCGCGGACCGAAAATTTTCAACCCCGCAGCCTCGAAGGCGTCCGCCACCCCGTCGGCCAAGGCATCGTCCGGACCGACCACCGTGAAATGGATGCCCTGAGATTTGGCGAACTCGACGAGCGCCGGGATGTCCGAGGCCGGAATCGGAACATTCTCCCCCACCCCGGCGGTGCCGGC
>JBMOIA010000238.1:0-2765 GCA_049317565.1 Terrimicrobiaceae bacterium
AGCATGCAGTCGCCGTAGGAATAGAACCGGTAGCGCTCGCGGATCGCCTCGGCGTAAGCGCGAAAGATCGTTTCCCGTCCGGCCATGGCTGAAACCAGCATCAGCAGGGTGGACTCGGGTAAATGGAAATTCGTCAGCAACGCCCCGGCGTGGCGGAAATCGTAGGGCGGATGGATGAAAATCGAGGTCCTTCCCGACACGGCATGCAACTCCCCGGCCGGCTGCGATTCGAGCACGCGCGCCACCGTCGTTCCGACCGCGACAATCCGTGTTGCGGCATTGAGCCGCGACGCCGTCTCCTCGCTGATCGAGTAGGTCTCCTCGTGCATCTCATGCCCGGCGACCGTCTCCGATTTCACCGGCAGGAATGTTCCAGCCCCCACATGCAGCGTCACAAACGCATGCGGAATTTGCGCGAGGATTTCGGGCGTGAAATGCAGACCCGCAGTGGGCGCCGCTACCGATCCCGGATTTTTCGCATAAACCGTTTGGTAGCGCTCCTCGTCCGCCGCCTCGGCACCGCGCCCGAGATACGGCGGGAGCGGCATGTGCCCGTGGCGCTCGAGGTCGGGCGTTTCCCCGAACTCCATGATCCTCTCACCGCCGGGCAGGACTTCGGCGACCTCCGCCACCGTGCCCGCAATGTCGATGCGAACGCCGACGCGCAGTTTGCGCCCGGGTTTGACAAGGCACTTCCAGCGGTTGCCGCCGAGATTCTCGAGCAGGAAAACCTCGACCGCAGGATTCTCCGAAAGCAACCGCGCCTTGATGACCCGCGAGTCGTTCAGCGCCACCATGTCGCCCGGGCGGATGAACCCAGGAAAATCCCGGAACATACGGTGTTCGATATCGCCTGTCCCCCGGTGCAGAACCAACATGCGCGAGGCATCGCGCCGCTCCGCCGGATGCGCGGCAATCAACTCCGGCGGCAAATCGTAGTGGTAGTCGCTGACGCGTTCCGACATTCCGTTCGGTCAGGCTTTCTTCGTCATGCGGGTGAACCCGCAACGGTCTGCTGCGGCGCAAACCAGGTCCGCCACCCGGCGCTTCAACCTCCTCGCCCGCCGCATCAGGACAAACACAAAAATCCCATACGGAATCCACGGCCACCAGGAGGGGCCGCCGATCGCGAACTGGTGCCAAAGCACCAGGCACACCAAAACAAAATTCAGCAGCAGCGTCGTCGCGACCATCCGGGTCTTGAGGTGGACGCGCGTGAGGCATTTCGGGCCGCCGTGGTATTCGGTAACGGACCGCATTTGGATTCCCCACCAGAAGCTGCCGTAGATTTGCAGGTCCCAATCCTTCCATCCGGTGTCGATCGAGTAGTTCCAGCCCTCGTCCTCGAGCGCCTGCACGGCCTCCTTGAGCAACCGCTCGCGCCCGTGTCCGTTTTCGCTCCAGAACCGGATTTTCGTGATCCCGCCGCGCGAGCGTTTGAAGTTTTTCTCCTGCGTCGCGATGACCGCAGGCGGCGTGCGCTTGAACTTCAGCCAGGTGAAATACCGCGCCCATCCCCGAACCAGCGGCTGTGCCAGCGCGAGGAATGCCACGAGCAACCTTGCGCGAATCGTGTCGTGCTTGGGCTCGAGCCGGGCATGGATCATGTAGGAAAGCGCCACCAGCAGCGTGCCGCCGATCATCAGATACGGAACGATCCGCAGGAACGGGACCGGTATGGAAACGAAGAAAACAAACGCCGTCAGCGCGACCCACTCGATGCTGCTCAAATACGCAGCGACCTCGGATTGCGGCGTCGGGTAAATGGATTGAAACAACCCCTCGCCGAACACGCCGTGGTAGATCACGGGCTTGTTGACGAGCCAGGTGAAGCGCGGCGCGCCGTAGATCTGACCCTTCCATTTCGCCGTCCCGGTCGGCCCGAAAAACACGAGGTGCTGGAACCGCAATAACGACTCCGCCTCGCCATAGCCTTCCTGTTGTTTGCGGAACGCCTGCAGCGTGAAGCGCCGGTAGTGCCAGACGATCGCCGCCGGGCTGAATGCGATCACGCCCCCCGCCTGCTGAAGCCTCCAGCAAAAATCCACATCGTCGCCCGCCTTGCGGTATTCGGGGTCGAACCCGCCCACGAGGTCGAACGCCCAACGGTGGAATGCCATGTTGCAGCCGGGAATGTGCTCCGCCACGACATCCGTGAGCAAAACATGGCTCGGACCGCCCGGCGCCGCCGCCACACAAGCCTGCACCCAGTTTTCCGCCGGGGGCGAAATGTTCGGTCCCCCCACCCCGGCGAAGTCGCCGCTGAGCAGCGTCCCGATCAAGTGGTAGAGCCAGTCCGGGTCCGCCATGCAATCGCTGTCGGTATAAACAATCACATCGCCCGAAGCCTCGCGGGCGCCAACATTGCGCGCGTAGCTGAGCCCCTTGTTTTCCTGACGGATGTTGCGGACCCACGGATGCCGCTGCGCGATCTCCTGCGTGTTGTCGGTGGACCCGTCATCCACCAGCACGACTTCGTAATCGGGGTAATTGATGTCCTTCAGCGAAGCGAGGCAGCGGTCGAGGGTCTTCGCGCCGTTGTAGGAACAAACAACGACCGATGCCTTCGGATACGCCTTGAGCTTCACGCGCGAGGTCAGCGGACCATCGCCCGCAAACAAATTCCCGACAGTCTCCAGCGCCGGCTTCGGCGAGCGGTCGCGCCGCACAAGTCCGAACGACCAATCCAAAATCTCCTGCCCGCCGCGATACCACTCGTCGGTCCACGCGTAGATGATCGTCCCCGCGAGCCCGCCCCGCACGAC
>JBMOIA010000239.1:0-2747 GCA_049317565.1 Terrimicrobiaceae bacterium
CCGCCGGCTACATCTGGGCGAGGAACCTTCTTGCGAACCGCCTGTTCCGCTGCCCGGTCATCTACGCCGAGCCGTATGTAATGAACTCGCGCGAGGTTTTCCGTCGCGTGCAGGCGGGCGACTTCGAAGGCGTCAAGACCATCGCGGGTCGCCCGAGGCGCAGTATTTACCGGGAATACGCCGACGCCATCGCAGCCGGCCTCGCGGCACACTACAGATTGCCCTGACCGCGGGATCCGCTGGGGTTTCTTGCGGCTTGCGCGGCGGCGCGGCAGGAATCATTTTGCCTCGTATGAACGACAAGAACTACGCGCACCCGGACGCGCTCGTTTCCACCGAGTGGGTCGCCGAGCACCTCGCCGATCCGGGGGTCCGCCTCGTCGAAAGCAACGAGGACATCCTGATCTATGACACCGGCCACATCCAGGGCGCGGTGCACATCGATTGGCGTTCCGACCTGCAGGATCAGACCGTCCGCGATTACATTTCGCCCGCGCAATTCGCCGACCTCTGCGCGCGCCACGGCATCTCGAACGACACGACCGTGGTTTTCTACGGTGACAAATCGAACTGGTGGGCTTGCTACGCGCTCTGGGCTTTCCGGCTCTTCGGCCACACGAAGGTGAAAATCATGGACGGCGGGCGCGACAAGTGGGTCGCCGAAAACCGCCACCTCACCCGCGCGGTGCCGCATTTCGTCCACGCGAAATATACGGCGCCCGCGCAGCGCTTCGATCCGGAGATCCGCGCGTTCTTCGACCAGACGCTCGCACACAGCCGCGATGGGAAGGCGCTCATTGATGTGCGCTCGCCCGGCGAGTTCCGCGGCGAAGTCACCCATATGCCGGAGTATCCCCAGGAGGGCGTGCTTCGCGGTGGCCATGTGCCCGGCGCCGCAAGCGTTCCCTGGAAAATGGCAGTGAACGCCGACTCGACCTTCAAATCCGCCAGCGAGTTGCGCCGTATCTACGAGGAAGAGGCGGGGCTGAAGCCCGGTGAGGATGTCATCGCGTATTGCCGGATCGGCGAGCGCTCCAGTCACACCTGGTTCGTGCTCACTTATCTGCTCGGTTACAAAAATGTCCGGAACTACGACGGTTCCTGGACCGAGTGGGGCAACCGCGTGGGCGCACCTATCGAGAAGGGCGGCTGATGGACTACCCCGAAAAACTCGGGCAAATCATCTCCCTCTTCGAGTCGCTGCCCGATTCCGGAAAACGCGAGACGCTGATCTCCTATGCCGACTCCGCTTCGCGCCAGGGTCCGCGCGAGGGGGAGACATTCGACCTTGAGGATGTGCGCAAGGACGAGGAGTGCACCGACACCGTCGGTGTCTTTCTCAAGGTCTCGCCGGAACGCCATTGCCTCTTCCGCGTCACGCTTGGACCGCAGGTGCAAACACTCACGAAGGCGATGACATCGATCCTTTGCAAAGGCCTCGACGGTCTCACTCCCGATCAGGTCATGGATGTGCCCGCCGATTTCGTGCCGCGCATCGTCGGCGCCGATCTCGTGCGCCAGCGCAGCCAGACGGTTTATTACATTCTCACGCGGATGAAGGGTGCGGCGAAGGTGTGGCTCAACCGCGAACGCTCAGCCCGTTCCGCGGGGCACTGAAAAACCACCACCTCAACCCAACTTGAGGCCGCTCAGTTTTTCGTAGGCCTCGATGTATTTGCGGGAGGTTTTTTCCACGACATCGGGCGGGAGAAGCGGCGCGGGCGGCGATTTGTCCCATCCGCTCGATTCCAGCCAGTCCCGCACGAATTGCTTGTCGAAGCTCGGTGGATTGGAGTCCGGCGCCCATCCTTCCGCCGGCCAGAAACGCGATGAATCCGGCGTGAGGCACTCGTCGATCAGGATCAACTCCCCATCGGCGATGCCGAATTCGAATTTCGTGTCCGCCACCACGATCCCCGCGCGGGCGGCGTGGGCGCGCCCGTATTCGTAGAGTTCGATCGTCTGGTCGCGCACCTGCACCGCGAGTTCGTCGCCGAGGACCGAGCGGCATTGCTTCCAGGAGATGTTCTCGTCGTGCCCGGTTTCCGCCTTGGTGGAGGGGGTGAAGAGCGTTTGCGGCAAGCGGTCCGCTTGCTTCAACCCCGGCGGCAGCGCGTGCCCGCCGACCGTGCCGGTTTCCCGGTATTCCTTCCAGCCGGACCCCGCCAGGTAGCCGCGGGCGACGCATTCGACCGGCAGCGGCTTCGCCTTGCGCACGAGCATCGAGCGTCCGCGCAGTTTTTCCTCGAACGGGTGCAGCGCGGCGGGGAACGCCTCGAACCGCGCGGTGATGAAATGTGTCGGGATGAAATCCAGCACGCCATACCAGAACGCCGTCATCTGCGTGAGGACCTCGCCCTTGCGCGGGATCCCGGTCGGCAGGATGCAATCGAACGCCGAAATGCGGTCGGTCGCCACGATGAGGAGGCAGTCGCCGAGGTCGAAAACCTCGCGCACCTTGCCGCTCCGGAGCTTGGGAATCCCCGGCAGGTCGCATTCGAGTAGCATCAGGGCTCGGGGTTCGCGCGGATGAAGTTCCGGAACCACTCGCCGGAGGGTTCGATGACGAGCCGCATGTTCCGGCGGTCCACATGCGTCAGGCCGAAGTTCGCGGCGTAGCCTTCCGCCCACTCGTAGTTGTCGATGAGCGTCCAGGGGAAGTAGCCGCGGATGTCCACGCCGTCCGCCATCGCACGGCGCATTTGCGCGACATGCTCGCGGAAGTAGCGGATTTTTTTCTGCTCGCT
>JBMOIA010000240.1:0-2727 GCA_049317565.1 Terrimicrobiaceae bacterium
ACCTTGTTCAACCCCTCGAGGCGGCTGGCGAGGTTCACGCAATCTCCGATGGCCGTGTAGCTGAACCTCTCCGCCGTCCCGACATTGCCCACAAGCGCCTCACCGGTGTGCAAACCCACCCGCACCCGCGGCACATAATGCCCCTCCACTCCTTGATTCAGGCCGGTCAGCGCCTCCAGAGCGGCACGGCACGCCGCCGCCGCATGACCCTCAATCCGCGAGGGCGCGTTGAACAGGGCCATCAATCCATCGCCGAGAAATTTGTCGATCACTCCACCGCAACGGTGGATCGACCTCCCGAAAACATCGAAACACGCACTCAATGTTCCCACCGCCTGCTCGGGGGTTGTTTTTTCCGCGTAGCTTGTGAATCCCTCGATATCGAAAAACATGATGCTCACCTCGCGGCGCTCCCCGCCCCGTTGTGCGAGGGTTCTGCTTTTCACCAAATCCCGCACGATGTCCGACGGCACATAGTGCGCGAATGATTTCAGGCCATCCCGCATCGCCACCACCGCGCGCGACAGGATGCCGATTTCAAGTATCGAGGAGTCCGTGGGCCGCACCGATTCCAAGTCGAAATTCCCGATTCTCTCGATCTCGCGGGTGACTCCGTCCAGCGGCTTGGAGAGGGCATGCGCCGTGAAAAACGCCAGCCCCAGCGACAATGAGAAAACCACGGCGGCAGCCAGCGCGGTCTGAAACAAAACCGTCTCCACCGCACCGAAGGTCTTCTGGCGGTTGAATGCCACCGCGCTGATGCATTCGTATCCGCCTTCAAGCGGGGTGACCCGCAACGCCACGATACTGGATGCAGCGCCCTCGCCGGCCTCGTCGAAGACCACCTGCCCCTCCCTCTCCAGCAATTCCCGCTGTTGCGCATCGGCGAGCAAACCCGAAACCCGCGCCCGCACCTCATCGTCGACTCCTGTTGCCGACTCCGCCAGCAGCACTCCATCCTTCAGAAAAACCATCGTCCCGCTCTGCGTCTGCCCCGCCAACCGGTCGAGGAAATCCGTGATGCTGCCGAGAGTGAAATCCAGAAACAACACGCCCTCCAGACCCCCGGAAGCATCACGCAATGCCAGCGACGCGCTGATCCCGCGTCCGTCCAGTGCGAAATCATACGGCCCGGCCCACGCCACTCCGGGGGCGTCCACCGCCGCGGAGAACCACGGCCTGCGGCGCGCATCAAACCACTGGAGCGGCTCCGATTCCACCAATGCACCCGGTTTGCCATCGGCACCGAATTCCCTCATCTCCATCTTCCCGTCGGCGACATTACTCACGCAGACATAAATCTTGCCTCCACTCGAGCGCGCCGTGGCCACGCGCCCGTCCGGGTATCCAAACCCGATCCAGTCAATGCCGCGCTCGAGACGCAACATCCTCGCAAATACATCCGCCAGCGCAGTCGGATCCGCCGTCGAGATCATCCCATTCCTCAGTGAGTCCGCGGCCATCTCGAGCAGTCGGTTCGCCGGATTGAAATGCAGCTGTGTTTGCGCGCTCACCGAATCGAGCGAGGCGTTGACCTGTCCGAGCGCGAGGTCGCGGACCGCCGTGTTCGTGCCCGAGTAGGCGAACCACGACACCGCCCCCGTCGAAATCAGCATCAATCCAAGAAAAATCCCCGCCAAAAGCCAGCGGAACGGAATCTCCCGTCGAAGCCGCATCCGAAAAAAGCCCGCCTCAGCGCGGGCGTGCCGGCGAGGTGATTACGCGCGGCAATGCCTCCCCTTCGCCCGGCAGGGCAGGCTCGACCAATGTGAAATCCGGTTCCCCGGCGCGCTCGGCCGGATCATTTCTCAGTTCCCCGGCGCCAGCAGCCGCCGCAGCGGCATCCAGCGGCGCCTGTGGGAATCTCAGGTGGATCGCAGTGTTCCTCAGAAAAACCGCTCGGCCGGTCTCGTCCTCCGACCTCTTTAGCGAAAGCACGAGCGAATTTTCGCCGTCTTTGAGCAGCCGCGCCGGCAAATACACCGACCCCTTCCTCCATCCGGCCATCACCAGCCGCCCGTTCCAGTCCGTGACGAGCGACGGGTCGTCCAATTCGAATGCGGGGAACGAGAGCGGGACGCCGGCCGCTCCGTTCACCACCAACTCGAGCCGCGCCTCCGGGTCCAATCCGAGCGCCTCGAGATGCACAAACCCGCCCTCGACCTTGCCCTCCACCGGCGCCACGAATTCGATCGAGCCGTCGATCTCCTCGACCTCGGCCGCCAACTCGGCTTCGACGATCGCCCCGTTTTGAGTGTCCCCGGTCATGCGGATTTGCCGCGCGCCATTGACCTCGCGGTCCTCGTAAACCTGCATCCCGCCATCCACCAGTGAGGGCGACCTCCGCGCTCCAAGCACCGCGAGCAAATCCTCCCGCGCCGGCCGCACCGCCAGGCTCAGCAGAGAGTCGAATTTCCCGTAGTAGGAAACAATCAACACCCCGCCCTCGCGCGTCAGCACCTGTGGCACCAACACAGTCCGCGAATTCAATCCCACACCCTTCCCGATTTCCCCAAGCCCATACGAAACCGTGGTCGCCTTGCCGTCCTCAGCACGCCACTCCACCGCCGGACCGCCATCACCCCTGTCTTCGAATACCACCGTCAGAACGAACATTTCCACAGCCCCCTCCCGCCAGCGCGGCGGAATCGGCACCTCCACCAGAGACATCTCCGGTCGCACCACCGCCTGCGACTCCATCCAAGCAGGCAATGCACTCATTTTCGG
>JBMOIA010000241.1:0-2719 GCA_049317565.1 Terrimicrobiaceae bacterium
CATGCTTCTACCAATCCTTCTCTTCGTTGGGACCATGCTCCTGTCGCTGTGGGCCTCCATGCGCGTCAAGAGCGTTTACCGCAAATACGCCGCCGAACCCTCGCTCACAGGCCTCACCGGCGCCCAAGCCGCAGCACGCGTCCTCCAGGATGCCGGAGTCGATGGCGTCCAGATCGAAGCCCAGGAAGGCGAACTCACCGACCACTACGACCCCGCGCACCGCCGCCTCGTTCTGAGCGTCCAGAACTACCAAGGCACCTCCGTCGCGGCCCTGGCCGTCGCGGCCCATGAAGCCGGCCACGCCATTCAGCACGCCCGCGCCTACGCGCCCCTCCACCTCCGCATGGCGGCCGTCGGCGCCACCCAAATCGCCAGCCAGATCGTCATGTGGCTGCCGCTCATCGGCATGTTCACCGGATTCGTCAACACCCACACCGGCATCGTCATCATGGCTTTCGGCTGGGGCATCATCATGCTCTTCAACCTCGTCACGCTGCCCGTGGAATTCGACGCCTCCGCCCGTGCGAAAGCCGCTCTCCAGCACAGCGGCATCCTCTCCACCTTCGGCGAAACCGATGGCGTGAACCGCGTGCTCAACGCCGCCGCGTGGACCTATGTCGCCGCCTTCATCACCTCGCTCGCCTACTTCCTGTGGCACCTGCTGCCGCTCCTCATGGGCCGCAGGGACGAGCAATGAAGCCCCTCACTCACCGAGCCAAAATCATCGTGCCGCCAAACGCCCCGGGAAAAGCCATCTCCATCGACGAGTTCATCGAGTCCGAATCCGCCTCGATGAATTCCTCGAAGCTCCGTGCCCTGCGCGGACTCACGGAAAAACTCCTTCTCAAAACCAAACTCGACCAGGCCCGCAGCCACTACGACTTCGTTGACGGGGTGGCGGCCCTCGTCCGGTTCCTCGAGTCGGACGAAGCCGCCACCGCCGCCGACCCCCTCCCGCGCCATTGCGCCGAGGCGGCCGTCGCCGGTTACTACATTCTCAAAGGCGCCGATATCATTCCCGATTCCGTTCCCGAGATCGGCCTCACCGATGACGCCCGCATTCTCGCCCGCGTCTTCGAGCGCAATCTCAAGCTCCTCGGAAATTCCAATCCCCGCTGACCCATGTCCGGGGAATCCCAACAAGCGCCGGGCATCGACCATGCCCTCGACATCTGCTCGCGCCACGCCGCCGGCGAGGGTATCGAACTCGCCGACGCCCTTGGCCACATAGGCCCCAACGGATTTTGCTTCGCCGCCTTCCTGCTGGCGGTCCCGTTCGTCCAACCCGTCCCGCTCGGCCCGCTCACCATCATCTGCGGCGCCACATTCATTGCGCTGGGCTGGCAGATGGCCCGCGGCCATGAAACGCCCACCCTCCCCGAAAAAGCCCGCACGCTCCGCATCCACGGGAAATTCTGGGTCGCCGCGTTGAACTTTTCCCGCAAGCTTCTCGGCCTCTGCCGCCGCTTCACCCGCGAGCGTTTTTCCTCATGGACCACCGGCGCCCGCGGCCAGCGGCTCGTCGGCTGGCTCATCCTCGTCGGCGGCGTGCTTCTCGCCGTCCCCATGGCCAATCTCCCGCTCAACAATTTTTTCCCCGCACTCATGATCGTCTTCGCCGCCATCGGTGGGATGGAGCGCGACGGGCTCATGATCCTCGTCTCGCTCGTGTGGGGGTTTGCCACGATTCTGTATTTCACCGCTGTCGCCATCGCCCTCGTCTTCTTCGGCAAACAGGTCGCGCAGTGGTTCAACATCCTGCCCGCCTGACCCAAAAAAATGGACATCCCGCAAAACGACTCCGCCAACAATGAAGCCCTGCTGACGATCTGCCTGCTGGCCGCATTCAGCGACGGCGCCAAATCCGATTCCGAACGCACCGAAGTCCGCCGCATCGCCGGGGAACTCGGCGTGCCGGATCCGGCCGCCCTCGCACGACGGGTGCTCACCGGCCAGGCCGCTCTGAACGATGCCGCCGCAGCCCTGCCTGACCAGAACCAGCGCCTTCTCGCCTACGAAATGGCGCTCGGCGTTTGCGAAGCGGACGGTGCCTTGGCCGAAACCGAGCGCGCCTTCCTCGAAAAGCTCCGCGCCTCGCTCCAGCTCGATGCAGGGCAATCCGCCTCCATCGAAAAAACTGTCGAACCCCTCGTTCTCGCTCCTGTCGCCATCCCCTCGGCTCCGCCTCCGGCGCCCGCGACCGACAATGGGCCGACGATCCTCAAATACTCCATCCTCAACGGCGCACTCGAACTCCTGCCGGACACCCTCGCCACCATGGCCATCATCCCGCTGCAGATGAAAATGGTTTACGGCATCGGAAAATCCCACGGCGTCGAATGGGACCGCTCGCGCATCAAGGAATTCCTCGCTGTCGGCGGCATCGGCCTCGGCTCGCAAATGGTGGAAGGCTTCGCCCGCAAGCTCATGGGCGGCTTCGCGAAAAAACTCGGGGGCAAAATGGTCGGCAAAGCCGCCGGGCAAATCACCGGCTCCGCCTTCTCGTTCGCCTCGACCTACGCCATCGGCCACCTCGCCGACCAATTCCACCGCGGCGGCGGGCGCCTCGACTCCGCCTCCGCCAAGCAAGCCTTCGCCTCCCTGCAGGAAAAAGCCCGCGACCTCCACGCCCGCTACCTGCCCGAGATCCAGCAGAAAGCCGCCGGCATCAATCCCGCCTCGATCATGAAAATGGTCGCCGGCTCAGGTCCGGTCTGAG
>JBMOIA010000242.1:0-2713 GCA_049317565.1 Terrimicrobiaceae bacterium
CTCGCCCGCGCCGCTGATGTGAACACCGAGCACTTGCTCGCGTTCGACAAAATCATCCTCACTCGCGGTGCCCTCGCCCAAATTTCCGAACGCCTCGCGCCATGAACGAAGTCCACGACCACATCGAGTCCGTCCTGCTCACCGAGAAGGCGACCATCCTCTCCGAGAAGCTCAACAAATACGTCTTCCGCGTGCGCCCTTCGGCGAACAAGCTTCAGATCAAGCGTGCCGTCGAGGTCATCTTCAAAAAGAAGGTTGTTGACGTGAACACCGCCAACTGCGCCGGCAAGAAAAAGCGCGAACGCCGCGCCGACTTCGGTCGCCGCGCGGACTGGAAAAAGGCGGTCGTGACACTCAAGGAGGGCGAAAAGCTCGACTTCGTCTAAGGAACACCCGCCATGGCCATCAAAACTTTCAGACCGCTCACCCCCGCCGCCCGCTTCAAGGCACTTCCCGATTTCGCCGAGATCACCAAGGACAAGCCGGAAAAATCCCTCACCGAACCCATCAAGCGCACCGGCGGCCGCAACAACCAAGGCCGGATCACCATGCGCCACATCGGCGGCGGTCACAAGCGCCGCTACCGCATCATCGATTTCAAGCGCAAGCGCCGCGACACTCTGGCCGATGTCATCGCCATCGAATACGATCCCAACCGCACAGCGCGCATCGCCCTCCTCAAATATCCGGACGGCGAAAAAGCATACATCCTCTGCCCGGTCGGTCTGAAGGTCGGCGCAAAAGTCAGCGCCGGCGAGAAGGCGGAGCCGAGTGTCGGCAACGCGCTTCCCCTGAAATCAATCCCGCTCGGAACTCCGATCCACAACATCGAATTCACCCCCGGTCGCGGCGGCCAGATCGTCCGCAGCGCCGGATCTGTCGCCACCCTCGCCAACCGTGAGGGCGGCTTCGCACTCGTCAAACTCGCTTCCGGCGAAATCCGCCGCATCAACGAGGATTGTTACGCCACGATCGGTCAGGTCGGAAACACCGACCACATGAATGTTTCCTCGGGCAAGGCTGGTCGCAGCCGCTGGATGGGCATCCGCCCGACCGTGCGCGGCATGGTCATGAACCCGGTTGATCACCCGATGGGCGGTGGCCAAGGCAAGAGCAAGGGCGGCGGCGGGCGCCACCACCCGGTCTCCCCATGGGGCCAACTCGCCAAGGGCTTCAAGACCCGCCGCAAGCACAAACCCAGCGACACCTTCATCGTTCAGCGCCGCAACGCCAAAACCAAAGCCGCCTAATCCGCCATGTCACGCTCTCTCAAAAAAGGCCCGTATGTCGAATGGAAGCTCCTCGACAAGATCGACCGCCTCAACGAATCCGGCTCCAAGAAGCCTATCAAAACCTGGTCGCGCCGCAGCACGATCACGCCGGACTTCGTCGGACACACCTTCAATGTGCACAACGGCAAGACATTCATTCCCGTCTTCGTGACCGAAAACATGGTCGGCCACAAGCTCGGCGAATTCTCGCCCACACGCATCTTCAAGAAACACGGTTCGCACACCGCAAAAGTGACGAAATAGAAAATGAAGCGTGTCGCTACGGCGGCATGTTTCCTGGCCTTGCTGGCGGCATCCGTGCCGCGGGCGGCCGGACAACGATCTTTGACAGGTTCTGAACCAGGCGCTCCGGGCGCGGGGATGGAAATCCCCGGTCCGGACACAAACGATGTCGCCGAGTTGAAGGAGAGGCTCGTCCTCTCCCAAGCCGCGATCCGCAACCTTTCCGAAAGCCTCGCCGTCTCGAACATGCAGGCCGAAGTTTTCAAAAGGCAGCTCGAGGAATTCCAACTTCGGCTGGAAGGGATTGGCCTCGCCGGGCTGGAAAACGACCAGTCCGGGCTCGAAGCCAGGCTCCTCCAAGCCATCCGCGAGCTGCGCGTCCTCAAGCAGCTAAATCAGGACGCCTCCAAGCAGTTGGTGGAACTCTCCGAGGCGGTGCAGGTCCTCGTCCAGTCTGCGGAAAAACTCAACCCGCAGGCTCGGATGGCGGTCGAAACCGAACTCCGCAAAACCGCGGAAATCCTCGGCTCCGCCAATGTCCCCGGGGCAGCAGCCGCCCCCGCGGGTCTCGACGACGCGATGGTCCTCGAATTCAAGCCGGACCTCTCCCTCGTTGTGGCGAATGTCGGGGAAATCCACGGAGTGAAAGTCGGGATGCCCTTCCGGATCGTCCGCGACGGGAAACAAATCGGAAGCGCCAAGGCCGTGGATGTGCGTGAGCGCATCGCCGGTGCAGTGGTTCAGGATCTCGACCCCGGCACGCCGGGGGTCGAAAAGGGCGACCGCCTCCAGGTGGACGCCAGATAACAACACTAAAACAAAAACCATGCTGGTAAAATCGACATACAGGTTCGCGAAGATCTCGGCCTTCAAGGCTCGCGAGGTCACCCGTGCCATTCAGGGGCTTCCCGCCTCGGACGCGCTGGATCTCCTCCGCTTCACGCCCAAAAAGGCCGCCGTCTTGATCCTTAAGACGCTCAAGAGCGCGATCGCCAACGCGGAGAACAACAACAGCCTCAACGCCGCCGACCTCGTCGTGAAGGAAGCAGTGGTGGGAGAGGGGCCCACCCTGAAGCGCTTCCAGCCGAAGGCGCGCGGAAGCGCGGGTCCGATTCGCAAACGCACCAGTCACATCAAGGTCGTCCTGACCGACGAAATCGAAATCGTCCGCCGCGCGGACAAACCCAAGAAGAAGAAAA
>JBMOIA010000243.1:0-2707 GCA_049317565.1 Terrimicrobiaceae bacterium
TTGGACGAGACCCTGCGCGAGATTCGTCCCAAAGACCTCGCCAACTACGAGGGCGCGGCGGCGCTGGTTTTGAAGCCGACCCTTTTGGGGGGATTTCAAATCTGCTGCGAATTCGCCGAGGCCGGCGCCGCATTGGGAATGCGCAGTGTGGTGAGCGCGGCGTTCGAATCGGGCGTTGGCATCCATGCACTCGGGCGCTTCGCAGCCTCACTCGAATCCATTTCTGCCGCCGGTTTGGACACCTACTCGCGTTTGCAAAGTGATGTCTTAAGCCAACGCCTGGAGTTTCCGGGTTTTGTTTTTCAGGCGCGCCAACCGCTCCCCAAAGTTGATGAATCCAAGCTCCAGCCTCTTTGATTTTGAACGGTTCGGCGATGCGCCGGCCCTGATCGACAGGGCCGGGGGGCGGGTGGTGCGGTATTCCGAACTGGAGTTTCCCGCCTTGGATTTCCCGAAACTTTTCACAACCCGCGAACGGCCCACTTTCGATCATGCGGTTCGGCTTCTGGCCGCCTTGAAGCAGGGTTGTGTGGTCGCGCCGATTTCCTTCCGCCTTCCCGAAGATGAGGCCCGGCGACGCACCGAGAGCCTCGTCAACCTGCTTCTGGATGGTCCCGGGACGATTCTTTTCACATCCGGATCCAGCGGGAAGCCCCGTGGCATTTGGCATCATTTGGAAGCCCACATCTCCAATGCCCGTGGAGCCGCCGAGTTGATGCCGCTTCAATCCGGAGATGGATGGTTGCTCTCATTGCCGCTACATCACGTGAGCGGGTTTTCGATCCTGATCCGCTGTCTTCTCTCCGGTGCGGCAGTGGTTTTTCCAGATCCCGCGTTGGCTTTGGAGCAACAGGTTTCCGATCCGGCCGTCACGCATGTATCTGTGGTTTACACCCAGCTTCTGCGTTTGCTGGAAGCCGAGGCCGACCTGTCGAAATTGAAAGCGGTTCTCGCCGGTGGCGGCCCGTTTCCGGAAAAGCTCATCGCCCGCGCCATCCAATCGGGGGTGCCGATCCATCTCACCTACGGAATGACCGAGGCCGCTTCGCAGATCGCGACGAGCGGTCGCTTGGTGCAAGTCCCCTCCCCGCTTCATTGTGGGCGCCCCTTGGCGGACCGGGAGGTTAGGATTTCCGCAGATGGCATGATCCAAATTCGCGGACCGGTGGTTTCGCCAGATGTGCTCGATGGCGAGGGGTGGTTTTCAACAGGCGACCTGGGCCGGTTCGACAGCGAGGAAAACCTCGTCATTCTCGGGCGCCGGGACCGGATGTTCATTTCCGGCGGTGAGAACATCCAACCGGAGGCCATTGAGGTTTTATTGAGCGGCGTGCCCGGGATCGAGCGGGCGGCGGTGGTTGGCGTTCCCGATGCGGAATTCGGGATGCGGCCGGTGGCCTTTGTTTGCGGGGAGTTCCGCGAGGCGGAGCTGCGGGATTTTTTGCGTTCGCGGTTGGAAGCGTTCGCCGTGCCCGGGAAGTTTTTCGATTGGCCGGACGGCGTGGATGCGGGTGCGGCGAAGGTTGATTACCGGGCGCTGGAGCGGCTTGCGCGCGGGGCTTGCTGAAGGACACGGAAGGCGCCTGCGGCTTCCGAGGGCATTCCGAGGAAATCCGAGAGGGAGGTTTCCGAAAGGGTTTCGAGGCCGAGTTCGTTTCCCCATGCGGCGAGGTCGGTGAAGTTCACATCGGCGGTGATGTCCGCAAGCCCGGGGGAGGCGAGGATTTCGGACAGGTCGAGGCGCTGGTGGACGGCGTAGCCGCGGAGGGTTCCGCGCGGGCGGCGGTGGTAGATAGATTCGGGGGTGCCGCCATAATCGATAGTCAGCATGGAGCCAGCTTTCCAAAGCGGGAGCCATTCCGAGAGCCAGGCGCGGTAGGAATCGTGGACCTCCACGCGGCTGCCGGCGGGGAGGTCGAGTGCGAATGCGGAGGATGCGGGGAGCGGAGCCGGGACGAGTAGTTCCTCCGCGCCGGTGGCCGTGAAGCGGGTGTGGAGTTCCAGCCAGTTGCCGTTGGAGATTCTTTCAAAAATCCGGCAGGGGAAGGCATCGGGGAGTTCGTTGGAAAAAATGGCTACCTCACCGTTGCAGGCGGCGAGGGCTTCCGCGGGCGAGGCGTGCCATTGGATGCGGTAGCCGCGGAGGAGTTTTCTTTGGGTCTCGCGAAGGCGCGGGGAGGATTCGACGATGTGGAAGCGGCGCCCGAGGCGCCCCAAAAACCCGAGGCGTTCCAGGATGGCGCGGAGCATTTGCCCGTTCCCTGCGCCGATTTCGATGATTTGGCGTTGGCGGGTTCGGGGAATCCATGCGGCGATGGCGGCGGCGAGTTGGGGGCCGAGGGTGGCGAAGGTGGAGAAATCGCCGCGCGGGCCGATGCCACGGATACGCGTGGCGTAGTAGCCGAAGGCGGGGTTGTGGAGCGCTTCCGCCATGAAACGCGCGAAGGGCACCGGGCCGCCGAGTTCCGCCTGGAGTTCCAAGAGGAACCGGCGGGCGGCGCTCATGGCTTGGAGAGGCGGTCGTCCTCGGCGCAGAGTTCCTGCCAGCGCGCCTTGTAGTCGGGGTCGTAGCGCTGGTCCTGGAAATCCACCATGAGTTCGCGGTGCCGCACGAGGGCGGCGACGCGTTTCTGAATGTCCTGCCAGACCTCGCGGAGGATGCGGAGTGCGGCGGGCTCGCGGTCCCAGAGGACGGCGTAGCTTTGGA
>JBMOIA010000244.1:0-2695 GCA_049317565.1 Terrimicrobiaceae bacterium
ACCATCGTTTGGAAATTCAGGAGCGCCTCGAGGCGACCTTGGGCGATCTCGGCCTGGTAGGGCGTGTAGGCGGTATACCAACCGGGATTCTCGAGAATATTGCGACGAATCACGGCGGGCGTGTGGGTGCCGTAAACGCCCATGCCGAGATGGTTGGCGGCGATGCGGTTTTCCGAAAGGATCGCGCGGAGGTCGGCGAGGGCCTGTTCCTCGGAACGCGCGGCGGGGAGGTCGAGGTCGCGGCGCAGACGGATGGATTCGGGAACTGTTTCGTCGAGGAGGGCGTCGAGCGAGGTGGCACCAATAGCGACGCAGATGGCGGCGATTTCTTTTTCGTCGGGGCCGATGTGGCGATTGGCGAATGCGGTCATATGAGTTTTGTTCGGATTGTTTCGAGTTCGGCGGCTGTCTGAAGGTCGCGGGGGCGCCCCATGGCTCGCTTTGCGGCAATCGTTGCACCCAGCGAGAGGATTCTGACTGCGGTTCCCCCGATATCCACGGGTTGCAAATCAGTCAGGCATTCGTCATAGCCGCCGATGCCTTTAACTTCGCCGAGGCAGTCGAGTTGCCCAAGATCGGTGGAAAGGTGGATGTTCTCGAAATCGCTTTGCGTGGCTTGCTCTTCGGTGAATGGGATGCGGGCTGGCGTCATACGGTGCACCGGCTTTAGGTCGGCAACAGCGTTGAAAATTTTCCGAACATTTCCGCGATCCATTCGGCAGGCGATGTCGATATCACGGGTAAACATCGAAGCCCCGTGGAGCAGTGCGGCCAATCCGCCGCAGATGACGAATTCAAGATCTGCCCGCACCAGTCTGGTTGTGAGACCTTCAAGGTTGGGCATGGGATGCACGAAGGGCTGCTTCAAGGACCTCGACTTCGTTCAGGAGGAGGTCGTTTTGGCGGAGGCGTTCGGCAGGCGACAAAAGCAGGTTCTCGCGCGTGATCGAGAGGTCGATGCCAAGCGCCTCGGCACGCTGTTCGGCCGGGAGGTGCCGCGTGGATTCCTCAAACTTGGAGAATTCCCGATCGGTCATGCCCCGATTTGTTCGCGGTAGGCGGCGGGGGATTTGAGAGAGGCAAGAGCAGCGGGGTCGGAGAGGCGAATTTTGAAAATCCAGCCGGCACCGAAGGGGTCGGAATTCAAGAGCGAGGGATCGGCTTCAATGGCTTCGTTGCGGGCAGTGATTTCGCCCGAGGCGGGCGAGTAGATGTCGCTCGCGGCCTTGACGGATTCGACGACGGCGGCGACTTCGCCCGCCTTCACGGTTTTGCCGACGGGCGGTGGCTCGGCAAAGACGATGTCGGTGAGTTCGGCCTGGGCGTGGTCGGTGATGCCGACAGTGCCGGTATCGCCTTCGACGAGGATCCATTCGTGGGTGGCGGCGTAGAGGAGGTTTTCGGGGACATTCATGGTTTTTTCAGGAAAGGTTTTTTGACCACTTCGGCGCGGAAGCGTCGATCGCGAACTTCGATTTCGACTTCCTGCCCCGGGTCGGAATACGCGGGCGGTAGGTAGGCAAGGGCAATGCCGCATCCGAGGCTGGGCGAAAGGGCGCCGCTGGTGGTTTCGGTGACAGGTTCGCCATTGATGAAGACGCGATAGTGCGGACGGATCGGCGGGGATTTTTCCGTGACCCGCAGGGCGCAGAGCCTGTGCGGGAGGACAGGATTTTCCTTTTGAGCGAGAAGGGCGCTTCGGCCAGTGAAGGCGGCTTTTTTCAAATCCACAAAAAACCCGAGACCGGCTTCCAGCGGGGTGCGGGCGGGCGAAAGGTCCGACCCGTTGAGCGGGTAGCACATTTCGAGGCGGAGGGTGTCGCGTGCGCCGAGTCCGCATGGCATCGCTCCCGCATCCAGCGCGGCTTTCCAAGCGGCTTCGGCGTTTTTTGCGGGCATGATCCATTCGAAACCCACCTCGCCCGTGTAGCCGGTGGTGGCAATGAAGGATCCGTCCGCACGCTCCAGAACGCGGTTGCGCCCGGCCGGCATCGGCTCGTTGAAAAGTTTCGCAAAAACGGCGGGAGATTGCGGGCCCTGGATGGCAAGCGCACCGAATTCGGAACTGCGGTCGGTGAGTTGCGCGTCGGGGGCGGAGTGTTGGCGAAACCAGGTTGCATCCTCGGCGATCTTCGCGGCATTGACGACGAGCAGGTATTTTCCGCCGGCAAGGTGGTAGGCGATGAGGTCGTCGATCACGCCGCCCCGCTCATTGGTCAGAATGGTGTATTGCGCCAGGCCCTGCGGCAGGGCGGAGAGGTTGTTCGTGAGCAATCCATCGAGCCAACGGGCGGCGCCGGGACCCTCCACGAAAAACTCGCCCATGTGCGAAATGTCGAACACGCCGCAGGCTTCGCGCACGGCTTTGTGTTCCTGCATGATGCCTGAGTATTGAACCGGCATTTCCCATCCGGCGAACTCCACCATGCGCGCGCCGGCATCGAGGTGGGCTTGATACAAAGGCGTGCGCATAGGCGTGAAGAATAGTCGTGTTAGAGAAATTCTGTCGAAGGGGATTTACGGTTCTTAAAAAATTTCAGGCGCGACATTCAACCTGCAATACACCGGCGAACTCACACAGCCATGGGAAACCCTCCCAGGGCTCTCCACCGGCAACGGCACCTTCAACATCGAATTCACCAAACCCGGCGACCACCGCCAGGACTGGAACGGCAGCATGTTCTTCCGCGCCGTG
>JBMOIA010000245.1:0-2693 GCA_049317565.1 Terrimicrobiaceae bacterium
CATTGTCGGCGGCGAAGTCCTCGTGGACCTCGACTACCTCGAGGACAAGGACGCCTGCGTGGACATGAATGTCGTCATGACCGACAAGTTCGATTTCGTGGAAGTCCAGGGCAGCGGCGAGGAGAATGTCTTCTCCGCCCCGCAACTCTCCGAAATGGTGGAAGCCGCCCGCGGCGGCATTGCCCAACTCCTCGAAATCCAAAAAGCCGCCCTCGACTGAACCGGTCCGCCCCGTGCCCCTGCTCGCCGATGTCCACGACCTGAGCCCGTTCGCGCTCCGCTTTGGGGAGGGCTTCGGCATCCGCTGGTATGGCCTCGCGTATGTCGCGGCATTCCTCGCGGGCTACGGCATTTGCCTGCACCTCGCGCGCCGGGGGTTCAGCGCCATCCCGCCGGCCTCCATAGCCGATTTCATCACCGGCACCGCCCTCTTCGGCGTCGTTCTCGGCGGCCGCCTCGGCTACATGCTCTTCTACGATTGGGAAAACTTCAGCCGCGACCCGCTCGTCCTCTTCAAGCTCTGGGACGGCGGCATGTCGAGCCACGGCGGCATCATCGGCATCGTCGCATTCACCTTCTTCTACGCCCGCAGGAAAAAAATCCCCTGGCTGAATGTGGGCGACACCATCGTCGTCGCCGCACCCGTCGGAATTTTCCTCGGCCGCTGCGCGAATTTCATCAATGGCGAACTCTACGGCCGCCCGGCCACCGTCCCCTGGGCGGTCCAATTCCCGAACGAACTCTACGCCATGGACCCCGCCCGCGCCCGCGAAGTCCTCGAAAGCGCCGCCGCCGCGAACCCCGCATGGGACTCCATCCCCGCCCTTTTGGAAAACGCCTCCGACCCCCGCCTCGCCGAAATCCTCTCCCTCCACCTCGCCCCGCGCCACCCCTCGCAAATCTACGAAGCCCTCCTCGAAGGCGCCGCCCTCTTCGCCATCCTCTGGATCCTGCGCACCCGCTTCCGCCTGCCGGACGGCATACTCACCGGCACCTTCTTCATCGCCTACGCCCTGCTCCGCATCGCGGGCGAGTTCTTCCGCGAGCCGGACTCCCCGCTCACCCTCGCCCTCACGCGCGGCCAATTCCTCTCGCTTTTCCTCATCCTCATCGGCGCCGCCTTCCTCGCCGCCGCAAAAATCCGCCCCACCTGGGCGCCGCGCTTCCGCAGTTGAAAATCGCCGCGGCCGCCCTTGCAATCGCCCTCGCGCTCACCCTCGGCGTGGTGTTCCTTGCACCCATGCCGCGCTTCGAGTCCAAGCCACAGCCCGCCGCCTCGTTTGCAGCGGCGCTGGAAAAATTCTCCGCCCTGCGCGAAGCGGAGTCCGCCCTCCCCCTCCGCCCCGAAGGCGCCAGCCGCCTCCTCCACCACGGCCGCAAAACCCCACGCGCCTTCGTCCTCCTCCACGGCCTCACGAATTGCCCGGAACAATTCGCCCTCCTCGCCTCACAACTCCACGCCACCGGCGCCAATGTCGTCATCCCCCGCGCACGCCTTGCCGGCTTCTCCGACCGCCTCAACGGCGAACACGGCCTGCAATCCTCCCAGGACCTCCTCGACCAAGCATCCGCCGGCCTCGACATTGCCGCTGGCCTCGGCGACCACACCACCCTCGTCGGCCTCTCCGGCAGCGCCGTCGCCGCCCTCTGGACCGCCCAGCACCGCGATGGCATCGACACCCTTGTCCTCCTCGCGCCGTTCTTCGGCTTTGCCAAAGGTCACCCCGCCCTCATTGACGCCGCCGCATCGCTCCTCGCACGCCTCCCGAATGTCTATGTCTGGTGGGACCCCGTGCAAAAAGAAAACCTCCCCGGCCCGCCCCACGCCTACCCGCGCTTCGGCACCCGCTCCGTAGCCGAATGCCTCCTCCTCTCGCGCGATGTGCGCACCCGCCTCGAATCCCATCCTCCCCGCACCCGGAAAATCATTTTCGCCACCACCGAAGGCGACCCCGCCGCGAACAATCCCCTCACCGCATCCATCGCCGACCGCCTCGCCGCCCTGCACGGCCCCGAAATCATCCGCCACGAATTCCCGAAACACTCCGCCGTCCCGCACGACATGGTGGACCCCGCCCAACCCCACGCGAAGACCTCCACAGTCTACCCGGTGCTCCTTTCGCTCATGGATGTTTCACCCGCCCCGCCCGCCGAGGTTTTTTCTGGAAACACCACTCCCCCCGCCGCACACTGACCCCATGCAGATCCACATCACCCCGCGCAACCTCACGCTCACAGGTGCCATCCACGAATTCGTCGCCGAAAAGGTCAGCCACCTCGAAGGCCACGGGGAAACCATCATCGCGGCCCACATCGTCCTTCTCCACAACCACGACCGCAAAAAACCCTACCATGTGAAGGTCCACCTCGCCCTCTCCGGCCCCGACATCCACGCCGAAGACTCCGAGGCCGACCTCTACTCCGCAATCGACAGGGTCGTGGACAAACTCTCCCGCCAAATCGCCAAGCTCAAAACGAAGCACAAGGACCGCACGAAGCACCGCAACCAGCTCCAGCGCGAGGCCGTGAAGCGCGGCTACCGCCGCCGCTGACTCGCGTGGAAGACTACAAGGTCAAGCTCGATGTCTTCGAGGGCCCGCTCGACCTCCTCCTCTACCTCATCAAGCGCGACGAGGTGGACATCTACGACATCTCGATCGAGCGCATCACGAAGCAATACCTCGCCTACCTCG
>JBMOIA010000246.1:0-2692 GCA_049317565.1 Terrimicrobiaceae bacterium
GAGTGGTCGCGGCAGTAGGTCACCATGCGTTCCGTCGAGCAGACCTCGTCCGCGAGCAGGCGGACGGCGAGTGTGCACTCCGGGTGGGCGACGGTGATGGCGCCGGGGTGTTCGGCCTTGATGCGGTGGATGCTGTCGCGCGTGAATTCGACATGGACATAGCAACTGCCCCGCCAGAGGTCCATTTTGCGGCCGGTTTTTTCCATGACCCACGCGCCGAGGTTTTGGTCCGGGACGAAAAGGATGTTGCGGTCCGCGGGGGCGGCCTGGACGATTTTGACGGCGTTGCCGCTGGTGACGATGACATCGGCGAGCGCCTTCACGCCCGCGCTGCAATTGATGTAGGCGATGACGAAGTAGTTTTTTTCGCGGTGTTCCTCGAGGAAGGCGGCGAGTTTTTCCGCAGGGCAGGAATCCGAGAGCGAGCAACCGGCATCCATGTCCGGGATGACGACGGTTTTTTTCGGGTTCAGGATTTTCGCGGTCTCGCCCATGAAGTGGACGCCGCAGAATGCGATGACATCGGCATTCGTGGCGGCGGCCTGCTGGCTGAGGCCGAGGGAATCGCCGACGAAATCGGCCACCTCCTGGATGGCGGCGATCTGGTAGTTGTGCGCGAGGATCACCGCGTTGCGCGTGCGCTTGAGGTCGAGGATTTCGGAAACGAGGTCGGTCGCCGGGGCGGCTGTCATGGGCTCACGATGGGCGAACGGGCGCTTCCAATCAAGCGCGGTGGGGTTTTTCGGCAGGCGCGGAGGATTTTTGTTCCACGCGGTTTGCGGGGAGTCCATATTCGCCACTCAACCTTTTTTCCACATGGCCAAAACCGAAGAATCCAATCCCGCCTCCAAGGCGAGCGCCGCCCGCCTCAAGAACCTCGACCTCGCCCTCCAGCAAATCGAAAAAGACTACGGGTCCGAGGCCATCCGCCGCCTCGGCGATGCGACGGTTTCGCAGGTCGAGTCAATCCCGACCGGCAATATCATGATCGACCGCGCGCTGGGCGTGGGCGGTTTCCCGCGTGGGCGAATCGTGGAAATCTACGGTCCGGAAAGCTCCGGCAAAACCACCCTCACTCTCACGGCGATCGCCCAGGCGCAAAAGCTCGGCGGTCTCGCGGCGTTCATCGATGTCGAGCACGCACTCGACCCCAGCTACGCCCGCAAGCTCGGCGTGAACCTTGATGAGCTTCTCGTCTCCCAGCCCAGTTCGGGCGAGGAGGCGCTGCGGATTTGCGAAACGCTGGTGCGCTCGAACGCTCTCGACATCATCGTGCTCGATTCCGTCGCCGCGCTGGTGACGAAATCCGAACTTGAGGGCGAGATCGGCGACGCGGTGGTGGGCGCGCAGGCCCGCCTCATGAGCAACGCGCTCCGCAAGCTGACCTCGTTCATCTCGAAGGCGAACACGATCTGCCTTTTCACAAACCAGATCCGCGAAAAGATCGGCGTGATGTTCGGCAACCCGGAGACGACTCCTGGCGGCAAGGCGCTCAAATTCTACGCCAGCGTGCGTGTGGACATTCGCCGCATCGGCGCGATCAAGAACGGCGATGGTTCGGTTTCCGGCAACCGCACCAAGGTCAAGATCGTGAAAAACAAGGTCGCGCCGCCATTCACCGAGGCGGAGTTCGACATCATGTATAACGAGGGGATTTCGAACACAGGGTCGCTCCTCGACCTCGCGCTCGAGAAGGGAATTGTCGAGAAGCGCGGGTCCTGGCTCAGCCACAAGGGCAACCAGCTCGCGCAGGGCCGCGATGCCGCCAAGGAACTGCTCAAGTCCGATCCGAAACTCTACAAGGAAATCGAGACCGAGGTCCTGGCTACCATGCAGGCGGCGTAGGGGCTCCCGCGAAGACGCGGAGGGATTGACCACAGAGGGCACGGAGGACACGGAGTAAGAGGAAGAGCTGAAATGCTGAAAGGGGAATACTTCAGTGCCGAAAATGGTCCATCTACGGCGGTCATAGACACGCCGCTACAGCGCCAGTGTTCCAAGGTAGTGTTGGTGCGGCGCTGTCGTGGGATTGTTTCCGTTTGTGCTGTTGCGCTGGTGTTGGCCTTGCTCAGCGGCTGCGGCGGGGGTGCGGAGACGGATGCTGCCGCAGGATTTTTGGCGGCGGAGAAGGAGCGTCCGGGTGTCGGGGAAGACTCCGCGCTGGTGGAGGCGGGCATTGGCAGGTTCCGCGAATTTTTTTCGGATGTGACGGCGGAGTCGGTGCGGCGGTTGGGTCCGGGTCTGTATGCGGAGGACATTTGGTTCAACGACACGCTGAAAACGCTGCGGGGCCGGGAGGCGGTGCTGGCGTATTTTGAAAAGACGGCCGGGCATTTGGACTCGTTCCGCACGCGGGTGGACGGCACGGCGGTTTCCGGGCCCGATGTTTATGTGCGGTGGACGATGGAGATTCGGTTCAAGGGCGCGAAGGAACCGGTGCGGACGGTGGGCGTGACGCTGCTGCGGTTCGATCGTGCGGGGCGTGTGGTGTTGCACCAGGATTTCTGGGACCCGGCGGCGGGGTTTTATGAACACCTGCCGGTGCTGGGTCCGGTGTTGCGATGGATCAAGTCGATGATTTGAGCGGGCGGCGCGGGGCGTTGAGGTCGCTTTTCCGTAGTGTGCGGCCGGTGCTCTCGCTCGCGCCGATGCAGGATGTGACCGATCTGCCGTTCTGGAGGCTGGTGGCGGG
>JBMOIA010000247.1:0-2684 GCA_049317565.1 Terrimicrobiaceae bacterium
AAATTTTCGGCGGCCACGGCCGCCAAGGATTTGCCCTGCTGTGTTCGCGATTGAACGGAGCAAACTCCCGGACCGATATATAATCATCCCGGAGGCCAGGCTCCCCGCGCAATGACGGGCCTTAATTGGAAGTCAACGCGCGGGTCCAGCGGTCATCCACCCTAATCTTAGGGAACGGGAACTGCTTCGGAACGGCACAAGCGGGGCAATTTTCTTTTCTGCAAAAGTCAACCCGTCCTCGCGGCCACATACCCGTCCGGCCGCACCAGCACAGCGCCGCACGGCCCAACGCCATAAAGTTCCCGCCAGGCCCCGCCCGCATCGGCGAAACCCCTCCCCTCCACCAACACCTCCACACCCTCGCGCCAGGCCGCAGCTTTTGCGGCATCCGCGTCCGGACCGCACAGCGCCACAAATCCCCTGCCGAATAAATCCAGCGTCGAAATTTTCTTCCCCCCGCGCTCGATCCAAACATGCGGCGCCCGATGCCCCGGCCTCCCCTGCGGGATGTATTCATTCACTGGATCGGCCGGCTTCTTCTCCGCGCTCCCATCCGGTTCCACCGCCGCACCGCTGTAAACGATCCCGAAATCCTGCCCATACCCGCTGCCCGATCGCCGCGAGTGCGCGACCATTTCCTTCGCACGGTCCCACTCGCCGCCCATCGCCGCCATCACGATGCCCATGACCTCCTCCGCATTGCCCCCGCTGTTTTCGAAAGTGAACCGCGCCGCCGCGAGCCGCTCGGCCTCGTAGGTGTCGAGCAACTCCTCCCCTGCCCGCCCGCGCAAAACCTCCGCGAGCTTCCAGGCAAGGTTGTGCGCGCTCTGAACGCCATTGTTCATGCCCAAGCCACCGGCGGGCGAAACCCGCGCCGCCGCATCGCCGACCAGAAAAACCCGCCCGCTCCGCCACTGCAGGGCCACGCTCGGCGACATCACCCACGGACTGAGGCTCAACACCTCCACCGGCACCTCGGGCATCCCCGACGCCTTCCGCACAATGCCCGCCGCCCGCTCCACATCAATGTCCCCGGCCTCCTCGCCGTCCTGCAGGAAATGGTGCATCAACCAATGTTCCTCCCCGTCCACCGCCACGAAGAGTTCGTAAAAATCCTCGCCGACCGTGTTGGAGAGCAGCGCCCGTCGCCCCGTGAGCCTTTCGCCATAGGCCGCACGGAAAAACACACTCACAAACCTCCCCAGTTCCCCCGGCCCTTTCCTCTCGATCCCCAACCGCTCGCGAATCCCACTGCGGTCCCCATCCACCGCCACAAGGAATTTCGCCCCGGCTGTCCCAACCGCCCCATCCGCATTTTTGAATTCCACCTCCACCCCGCCGGCATCCTGCGAAAACGAAACCATCGCCGTCCCAAAGCGGCAATCCACCAGCGGCTCCGCGCGAACCGCCTCCAGCAGCACCTCCTCGGTGTGTGGCTGCGGGCAGTGGAACGGATGGCACGGGCTGAACGAACCGTCCTCGGGCGCAAACGGCGTCGTGCCGAGCAATTCCCCCGCAATCCCGCCGCGGGCCCACACCGAAACAAAGTCCGCCGGCCGCCGCAGACCGCCCGCGAGCATTTTTTCCAGCAACCCGAGTTGCCTGTAAATTTCCCCCGTCCGCCGCGTCACGCCCATCGCCTTGGGATGCCTCGAAATCCCCGGGTGCTTCTCCAGCAGGAGCGTCCGCACACCGAGCCTTCCCAGCAACAAAGCACTCATCAACCCGCACGGCCCGCCGCCAACCACCACCACTTGAGGGGACAAATTTTCCATGCCGCAGAAAACCCCGCCCCACCCGCGAAGTAAAACCCGAAGTCCCACACCGCCCCATTTCCCAATTGACCCCCATCCCGCACAGTCGGACACTTCCGTCCAGCAGGGGAGCCCGCGAGGGCTGAGAGTTCCGCACCGACGCGGAAGACCCTTTGAACCTGATCCGGCTGGAACCGGCGGAGGGAGCGGCATCCGGGCACGGATTCGGTCCCCCGTCATTCCACCGAACCCAAACAAAACCATGATCGCACCCGCCGAATCCTTCGAACCCAGCAGCACCGAACCCCTCCCGAACTCCTCCCGCGTCTATGTCGAGGGGACCCTCCACAAAAATGTCCGCGTGCCGATGCGCGAAATCTCGCTCTCCCCGACCAAACGCCTCGACGGCTCGCTGGAAAAAAACGAACCCGTCCGCGTCTATGACGCCTCTGGTCCCTGGGGCGACGAAAATTTCGATGGCGATGTCACCCAAGGCCTCCCCGCCCTCCGCGCCGAGTGGATCAAAGCCCGCGCTGATGTAAGCGAATACGAAGGCCGCGAAGTGAAGCCCCAGGACAACGGCTACCTCTCCCGCAACCACGCCGAATACGCCAGCAAGGCCGAGCGCAACCGCCTCCTCGAATTTCCCGGCCTGCGCCGCAAGCCCCTCCGCGCCTCCGCCGGCCACCCCGTCACCCAGCTCTGGTATGCCCGCCAAGGCATCGTCACTCCCGAGATGGAATTCATCGCCATCCGCGAAAACATGGGCCGCGCGAAGATCGCCGAACTCGGCGGGGACATCCTCCGCAACGACCTCGAAAAACAACACGCCGGCTCCGCCCAACTCCGCAACAATCCCTACACGCCGGGAATCTTCGGCCGTTTCCCCCAACGCATCCCCGCCGAGATCACGCCGGAGTTCGTCCGCGA
>JBMOIA010000248.1:0-2677 GCA_049317565.1 Terrimicrobiaceae bacterium
CGGCTTCCGCGCTTGGGTTGCGGGGTTCGCACCTGTCCAGCCTCACTCCGGACCGGGCGGACTGCCCCGCTTCCTCGATCGCACGGAAGCCGCTTTCATTATGAAGACGCGCGGGGCGGGAAAAATTGCAGAAAATTTTTGGAAAATTTCGTCCGGGGCGTCGCCTACGCGGAGGCGGCGAAGAGGGCGAGTTGGGGGGAGGCGTTGGAATCGGTTTCCGAACTGGCGGAGGCGGACCGGCGGCGGGTGGATTTTGCGAGGTTGGGCTGGCCGGAGGTGTTGAGCTCGGATTTTTCCAAGTTGGCGAGGATTTCCTTGGCGCGGGCGATGATGGAATCGGGCAGGCCGGCGAGGCGGGCGACTTGGATGCCGTAACTGCGGTCCGCGCGGCCGGGGACGATTTTGCGCAGGAAGACGATTTGGTCGTTCCACTCGCGGACGGCGACATTGAGGTTGAGGATGCCGGGGCGGGTGCGCTCGAGGTCGGTGAGTTCGTGGTAGTGCGTGGCGAAGAGGGCGCGGCAGCTAATGGCATCGTGCAGGTGCTCGGCGATGCCCCAGGCGATCGAGAGGCCGTCGAATGTGGATGTGCCACGGCCGATTTCATCGAGGATGACGAGACTGCGGGCGGTGGCGTTGTTGAGGATGTTCGCCGTTTCGTTCATCTCGACCATGAAGGTGGACTGGCCGCGGGCGAGGTCGTCGCTGGCGCCGACGCGGGTGAAGATGCGGTCGGCGAGGCCGGTGCGCAGGGATTTGGCGGGGACGAAGCTGCCGATCTGCGCCATGAGCGCGAGCAGGGCGACCTGGCGGATGTAGGTGGATTTTCCCGCCATGTTCGGACCGGTGATGATGGCGAAGATTTTTCCATCGGTGCCGAGGTCGGTGTCGTTCGGCACGAAGCGGGGGCCGTCGGGGAGTTGGTCGAGCACGGGGTGGCGTCCATCCACGATGCAGAGGGTGTTCGATTCATCCACCTCGGGGCGGCAATAGCCGTGGAGCCTGGCGGTCTCGGCGAGCGAGCAGATGGCGTCGAGGACGGCGAGGGTGGCGGCGGTTTCCTGCAGGCGGGAGAGCTCGGCGAGGGTGGCGGCACGGAGCTCGCCGAAGATTTCGATCTCGCGGGCACGGGCACGCTCGTCGGCACCGAGGATTTTTCCTTCGACCTCCTTGAGTTCGGGCGTGACGAAGCGTTCGCCGTTGACCGTTGTTTGCTTGCGGATGTAGTCGGGCGGGACGGAGGGGAGGTTCGCCTTCGTGATCTCGATGAAGTAGCCGAAGACCGAGGTGAAGCGGACCTTGAGGGACTTGATGCCGGTGCGTTCGATCTCGCGTTCCTGCAAGGCGGCGATCCAGTTTTTTCCCTCGTGGGAGGCGGCGCGGAGTTCGTCGAGCGCGGGATCGAAACCGGCCTCAATGAACCCGCCGTCGCGGATCGTGGCAGGCGGCTCGGCCACAATGGCGGCGCGAAGTTTTGCGGAAAGTTCCGGAAGGGCGTGGAGGCCGTCGAGGAGACTGGCGAGGAGCTTCGAGGGAATCGAAAATCCATCGGCGCCACCGAGGCTGGCGGCGAGAGGCGGGATGCGTTCGAGGGATTGGGCGAGAGCGGCGAGGTCGCGGGCGTTTCCCGAGGGTCCGCCAAGGCGGGCGGTGGCCCTCTCGATGTCGCGGATTTCCGAAAGGCGGGAGCGGAGGTCGCCGAGGAGCATGGCATCGGCGAGGAGTGCGGCGATGGCATCCTGGCGGGATTCGATGGCGGCGGTGTTTCGCAACGGGTGAAGAATCCACTCGCGGAGCAGTCGGGCGCCCATCGGGGTTGATGTGCGGTCGAGTGCGCCGAGGAGTGTCATGTGGCGGCCGGCGCGGGAATGGACGAGCTCGAGGTGGCTTTGTGTGGCGGCGTCGAGGATGAGAAACTCGGACCGCCGGTAGGGTTGGAGGCGTCGAAGATGGCCGGCAGGGCGGCGCATCTGGCGCGTGATGTAGTGGAGGAGCGCCCCGGCGGCGCCAGTGCCTGCAGGCAGGTCCGCACAGCCGAAGCCATCCAGCGAATGGACCTTGAAATGCTCACGCAGGATCTCGGTGGCGGGCTCGGGCTCGAAGACATAACCATCGAGCGGGCTTTGCGGGGAGATTTCAGTGAAATCGGAGGACTGGTGGTCTGGGACGAGGATTTCGGCGGGTCCGATGCGGGCGAGTTCGTCGAGCAGCGCCGGGAGCGAGTCGAGTTCTGTGAGGCGGAATTCGCCAGTGCTGAGATCGCAGTAGGCGAGACCATAGGCGTCCCCGCGCCTCGAAAGGGCGGCGAGGAAATTGGGTTTGCGCTCGTCGAGGCCGAAGTCGTCGAGCGTGCCGGCGCTGAGAATTTGTGTGATCTCGCGGCGAACGAGTTTTCCGGCGGTGACCTCGCCCACTTGGTCGCAGACGGCGGCACGCAATCCGGCGGCGATGAGTTTTTCGATGTAGCCGCGGGCGGCATGGAAGGGGACGCCGCACATCGGCGTTTGCCCCCGCTTGGTGAGGGCGACATTCAGGATGCGCGAGGCCTCGACGGCATCCTCGCCGAACATCTCGTAGAAATCCCCAAGCCGGAAAAGCAACACCGTGCCCTGCGGCAATTCGCGGCGCAGCGAGTGGTATTGCTGCATCATCGGTGTGAGGGTTTCCGCGGACATCG
>JBMOIA010000249.1:0-2674 GCA_049317565.1 Terrimicrobiaceae bacterium
CCGCATCGGCATCGACCTCGGCACGACGAACTCCGCGCTGGCCTTTGTAAATAGCACCTCGCCGGATGGCAGGCCATCTATCCTTACGATAGCGCAACGTGAGACCGCCCAGTCGTCGGCCTCCCACGAAATGCTGCCGTCGTTTCTTTGCCTCCCGCCGGCTTCCGAGGGTGCGGATTGGTTCGCCGGACGCTTCGCCCGCCAGCGCGCTTCGGAAATCCCCGGCCGAGTCGTCCAATCCGCAAAATCCTGGCTCGTCCACCACGCCGCCGACCGCACGGCGAAATTCCTGCCTTTCGGCTCCGGCGACATTCCCGAGTCCGCCCGCCTCAGTCCGGTGGACGCCCTCGCGAAAATCCTCTCCACCCTCGCCGCCGCCTGGAACGCCTCCCAACCATCGGCCCCGCTCGCTCAACAGGACATCGCCATCACCGTCCCCGCGTCGTTCGACCCCGCCGCCCAGGAACTCACGCTCCTCGCCGCGCGGCAAGCGGGTTTCCCGGAATCCACCACGCTCCTCGAAGAACCGCAGGCAGCCTTCTACGCCTGGCTCGAAGCCGCGGGCGGCGCCATCCCCGGGCTCGGCCAGGAAAAAACCTCCCACATTTTGGTCATCGACATCGGAGGCGGCACGACCGACCTCAGCCTGTTCTCCGCAGAATGGCCGGCGGGCGACCCGCTGCCGCGCTTGCAACGCATCGCGGTCAGCCCCCACATCCTCCTCGGCGGCGACAACCTCGACCTCGCCCTCGCGCACAAACTCGAGGAAAAACTCGCCCCCGGCTCCCAGCTCCACCCGTCCACATTCGCCCAACTCGCCGCCCGCGCGCGCGAACTCAAGGAACTCGTTCTTTCAAACGCCGACGCCCCTGAAAAAAACTGGCCCGTGGCCGTGGCGAAGCCAGGCGCCTCGCTTCTCGCCGGAACGCTGCAAACGGAAATTTCCTCCGCCGAAGTCCGCTCGCTTTTGCTCGAGGGATTTTTTCCGTTTGTGAACGCCGGCGAAGAACCACTGCGCGCCGCTCCCGGATTCCGCGAAATGGGGCTGCCCTATGCAAAGGACCCCGCCATCACGCGCCACATCTCGGATTTCCTCCGCGACCGCCCGCCGGTGAACCTCATCCTCTTCAATGGCGGCGTGACAAAATCCCCCGCCATCCGCCAGCGCCTCGTCGAAAACATCTCGCGCTGGCAGCCGGGAACCCCTTCGCAAGTTTTGGAAAACGCCGACCCCGACCTTGCTGTGGCACGCGGCGCCGCTCGGTTCCTGTGGCTGCGCGCCTCGGGCGGCACCGCCTGCATCGAAGCCGGCGCCTCGCACGCCTACTACATCGCCGCCGGGGAAAACTCCGCCGTCTGCGTGCTGCCGCAAAACGCCCCGCCCGGCACCCCCTGCACCGCCGCCCCGCCGAAACTCCGCGCCACGGTCGGCCAACCCGCCACCTTCCGCCTTTTCCGAAATGCCCGCCGTCCGCAGGACCAGCCGGGTGCGATTGTGGAAACAGGCTCGCCCGACTTTTTTGAAATCCCGCCGGTGGAAACCATCCTCTCCCCGCCACCCGGCCGACGCCCGCCGCGCGACCCATCCATCCGCGCAAAAATCCGAACGACACTGCGCGACACAGGCCTCCTGCGCATCGAACTCCTCGCCGCAGACCCGGCCCTGGATTGGGACACGGCCTGGCCCCTCGATTTCAACCTCCGCGCCCAAGCCTCCGGCCAACCCGCCAAAAAATCCGCCGATTCCTCGGATGCCGTCGCCGCTGCCGCCGCACAACTCGCGCTCCTCTTTGCCCCCGAACGCAAATCCCGCCAGAAACTCACCGCGAACACCTTTTTCTCCGTAGGCGAAAAATCCCTCGGTTCGCAAAAAGCCGCGTGGACCGCAGGGATCGTCCGCCGGATTTTCGACACGCTCATCGCCATTCCTGAAAGCCGCTCGCCCTCCGCCGACCACGAGGAAACCTGGCTGCACGCCGCCGGTTGGCTCTTGCGCCCGGGCTGCGGCATGACTGGCGACCCCGAACGCGCAGAAGCCCTCGCCAAAATTCTCCGCACTCCACCCATCCACCCCTCCGGCGCCGTCAAGATCCAGCGCTGGATTTGCGCCCGCCGCATCGCCGCCGGCCTCGATGCCCAAACCGCCCGCGAAATCTGGTCCGCCGCCGAAGCCGAGTGGAAGGACGGCTCGAACCCTTCCGCGGAAACCGCCCTGCTCGCGGGCGCCCTCGAGTCACTCCCCGCCGCCCAGCGTGCCGCCATCGCCACACGCCTCGCCCCATCCATCCTCCGCCAGCCCTCGAACCCCGCTTATTGGAAAGCCATCGGCCGTCTGCTCTCGCGGACCATGTTCCACGCGGGCGCTCAACAAATCCTCCCGCCCGAATCCGTTGAATCCGCATGGGATCAACTCTCCGAGTGCGACCCCGGCCCCTCGGTTCGCCCAGAAGCCGCCGCGTGCTGGCTCCGGGCCGCCCGCCTCACCGGACTGCGCGCCGCAGACATCCCGAAACACACTCGCCAGCACATCGACTCGCTCATGAAAAACTGGGACATCCCCGAGCCTCGCCGCCGCGTGCTCCACGATATCGTCCCGCCCGCCCCCGCCGACCAGACCGGCCTCCTCGGCGAATCCCCTCCCCCGGGGCTGACACTCGATTGAATAGGTTTTTTT
>JBMOIA010000250.1:0-2666 GCA_049317565.1 Terrimicrobiaceae bacterium
GTCAGGTGGCATCGTTTCCCGGCGGCTACGATTATTTCCTCGAGAAGTCCGGGCTGCTCGGGTCCGAGCGTTTCGCCCTCACGGCGGAGTGAGGATTCGCCTCGCCACCACAGTGGCGGAGCGGGAATAATCGTTCGCATGAAACAGGAAATCCTGCCCGATGCCGATGCCGTTGCCGCCCGTGCGGCGCAGATCATTGCTTCCGATGCCCGCGCAGCCGTCCAGGCGAGGGGGCGGTTTGTCATGGCGGTGAGCGGCGGGCGCACGCCTTGGCAAATGCTGCGTGCGCTCGCGAACGAGCAGGTGCCTTGGGCATCCGTGCATGTCGTGCAGGTGGACGAACGAATCGCGCCTGCGGGGGACCCCGACCGCAACCTCACGCATCTCCGCGAAAGCTTGCTCTCCCATGCGCCGATCCCGCCGGAGCAAATCCACGCGATGCCGGTCGAGTCTGCCGATCCGGAGGCCGCCTGCGGTGAATACACAAAGTTATTGAACTCGATTTGTGGCGCGCCGCCTGTGTTGGACCTCGTCCACCTGGGTCTCGGCCCCGACGGCCATACGGCATCGTTGATTCCCGGCGACCCGGTTTTGAAGGTCCATGATGCCGAAGTGGCGCTGACCGGCATTTACCAAAACCGCCGTCGCATGACGCTCACCTATCCGGTCATCAACCGTGCGCGGCATATCCTTTGGGTGGTCACCGGCGCGGAGAAGGCGCCGATGGTTCCGCGTTTGCTGGCCGGGGATCCGGGGATTCCCGCGGGTCCGGTTACACAGGCGAATGCAACGCTGCTGGCCGATGCGCCTGCGGCGGCCGGCTTGGCGGGGCGCTGAGGAGCATTCCGCAAAGGCGGAGAAGTTTTTCGCGGATCGGTTCGGCGCGTTCCGCAAAAGTGCGCTGGTGTTTTTCGTATTCGGAGCGCCCGGCAGGCGTTTCGATGGCGATCGGCGCATAGCCGAGCGGAGAAAAATCGTAGGGGCTTGCGCGCATGTCCACGGCGCGTATGTCCCGCGCCAGTTCAAAGGCGTCGGCGGTGAGTTCGGACGGGCACCACGGTGTGAGTTTGAAGCACCATTTGTAGAGGTCCATGTTCGCGTGGAGGCAACCGGGTTGCTCGAACTCCGCGGTCGTTTCGCGCGCGGGGTTCAACCGGTTCAGCGGGCGGGCGGCCTCGGTGAAGAACCGGAAGGCATCGTAATGGGAGCAGCGCACGGGGAGGGATTCGACAACGCCGGCAATTTCATCCGGCGACAGGCGCAACGGATGTCGTGAATGGCGGATTTCCCTGGTGCGGTAAACCATCGCCCACTCGTGAAGCCCGTGGCATCCAAAGAACGGCGTCCGCGAGGCAGTCGCGGAGAGCATGCCGCGGAGCCATTCCACAAACGGCCGGCGAACATCGGGCAGGGGTGCCGCGGTGATGCCCTCCGGGGTTTCGGTGTAGAATTTGAATGCGAGATATTCGCCGGCCGATGGTCCCGACAACGCGGTTCCGAATCCCGGATGCCAGCGCCGCAGGTGCGCGGGGCGGTGCGGATAGTATTCGAAGAGGAAATCCTCCACCGGGTGCCGTTCCTGCCGCGACATGCGTGCGAGGCGGGGTGCAACCCAAGGCTCCACCCGCGCCTCGTGGGTCGCGCGCCTGGCGTGCCAGTCGCGTTCGGCGAGGGTTTTAATGTTGTTTCCAAACATCGGTGCCGGCGCGCTTTTCTTGTGTGCGGCTATGCTTCCGGCGCCAGGAGCGGGATCGCCTTATTGCCGTGGCGGCGGTAGATGCGGAAGTCCGAATCCAATGTGAACACCTTCGCCCCGTCGTGCAGTTCAGCCATGCGCACCAAGCAGGCATCTGCGAGCGACATCGGTCGGTTGCGGTAGCGGCGCATCAGGGCACGCAGATCGGGCAATTCATCCTCCACTTTGATGCCGATGCGAAGGACCTTCCTTTCCAGAAGGGTGAAAATCGCATCCGGATCCGCTCCCTCGCGCTTGAGGATGAAGGCGGCTTCCGTCAGGACCGGTTCACAAGTCAGCATGGGAGGGGTAGTCCTTTCCCATTGGTCCCGCGCCCATGCGCTGTGGATCGAATCTGCGGCGAGGAAAGCCACAAGGGGACCGGTGTCCAGGAGCACCGCCCCGTTCATTCGCCGAAGCCCTGCAGGTATTTGGGATTCACCGCAATGTCTTTCGGCAATCCCTTGATGGACCCGGCGAGGTCCCGGGCCAGGTCATAACACGAGGGTTTCTTCGTCCGCTTGCTGGAGGAGAGTTCACGCTCCAAGGCTGCCCGGACGAGTGCGGATTTGTTCATGCGCCGCGAGCGGCTTTCAGCGTCCAGCGCGGCGAGCAGGGCATCCGGCAGTTTCAGGGAGATTGTTTGCATGCGGCAAAAGTAATACCGCCGCGTCCGAATGGCAATACCGGCACCGCCTCTGCGCGTTCGCCGGGGTTTTTGCCCGCTACTTCACCCGCTTCTCGAATTCGTCGGGGAACTTCGCGAGGAAACTTTGGGTCGGCCAGGAGCAGGCTTCGCCGAAGGCGCAGATGGTGCGGCCGGCGATGTTGTCAGCGATGCCCTTGAGGTTCTTCGCGTCGTCCGGGCGGGCGCCTTCGTCGAGGATGCGGGTGGTGACCTTCGACATCCAGAGGCTGCCTTCGCGGCAGG
>JBMOIA010000251.1:0-2661 GCA_049317565.1 Terrimicrobiaceae bacterium
GCATCGCGCAGGTAGGCGACGAGTCCGCCGCCGAAGCTCAACAGGCCGATGCGGGCGAATGCCGCGAAGATCGCGTGCGTGGAGGGGGCGTCACTCATGGCGCACCGGCGCCCCGGGCGAGGAGATATTGTAAACGAGCGCGGTCTTCGTCGTGCCGAGCGAGACCCAGTCGGGCGCCTCGAGTTGGAGCGCCTTGTAGAAGTCGTCTGCGCGGCGGAGGCTTGATTTGTGCAGGTCGTCCTCGTTGTCGAATTTGCACTGGAACGCGAATTCCCCGCAGAAGGCTCTTTCGTATTTGCGCGTGCGCCAGACGGCGAGTGTGGTTTTGCCGTTGAACCCGCCACCGAAGTGGAGTTCGCCGATGTTGACCTGGACCTCCTCGACAGCGACATCGTTGACCAGGCGCAGGGGCGTCTCGTGGTCCGCTCCGACCTGATGGATGGCGGGGAAGGACGAGGTGAGGTCCCTCAGCGCGACCTCGAGACCTTCGCGCGGTTTCGCGAGGACGCAATTGTGGGAGAAAATCGAGCGGACGCCGCCGAGTGTTTCGCGGAGCGGGAGGAGTTCCTCCTTGAACTTGATGCGCGCGATGCCGCCGGGCGTGGCGGGACGGACATCGATCCCAGCGGAGGTTTTGAAATCCGGATGCCGGTATTTGAAAGTCAGCTCCGGGATGCCGTCCGGCCAGCCGTTCTTGTAGTTCGTGCGGAGGCGCAGGATGAAATGGTTTTTGTAGAGGTCGAAGTCGGCTGTGTCGAAGAACAGGACCTCGCGGACATGGCTGACGAAGGCATCGTCGTTTTCGCGGACCTTCACATCGAACTTCTTCGCGGTTTTTTTGACGACTTGCCAAAAATCCACGAAGGCTTGCGCCGTCTGAAAATGCTGCGCCTGCAAGATGATTTTGTATTCGCGGTATTGGATGCGATCGCCCGGGGTGTTCTGGATTTCGTGCTGGGACATGGCGGCAATGACAACACAAACGCGGCGGCGCGCGCACCATGAAAGTGTTTTCTTCCGCGCGCGGGGGGCGCCTGCGAGATTCGCGCGGTGTTGATGACGACGCTTGAGGTGCTGAACGCCGCCGCTTCGTATTTGGAGAAGCAGGGGGTCGAGTCGCCGCGGTTGAATGCGGAGCACCTGCTGGCGCATGTGCTCGGTAAGGCTAGGCGCATCGATCTCTACCTGGAGTTCGAGCGGCCACTCGGCGAGGCGGAGCGGGCGCCACTGCGGGAACTCGTGAAGCGGCGTGGGGAGGGGGTTCCGTTGCAGCACCTGCTCGGGACGGTGGAATTCCACGGGCGGGTTTTTGCGTGCGATGCGCGGGCGCTGGTCCCGCGGCCGGAGACGGAGCAGCTGGTGGAGTTGGCTGTGGGGCAGCTCAAGGAACCGCAGCGCATCGTGGATGTGGGGACAGGCAGCGGCGTCATCGCGCTTACGCTGGCGTGTATTTTTGCGCAGGCTCAGGTCGTGGGCTGCGACACTTCCGCCGCCGCGCTGGAACTGGCTGCGGAGAACCGGACGCGGCTCGGGTTGGGGGAGGTGGCTTTTTTGGAATCCGATTTGCTGAATTCCGCGCCGGGGCCATTCGACGCGGTGGTGGCGAACCTTCCTTACATTCCCGCGGGCGAAATTCCCGGGCTGTCCCGCGAGGTGCGGCACGACCCGGTTTCGGCGCTCGATGGCGGGGCGGATGGATTGGATTTGGTGCGGCGGCTGGCGAAGGAGGCTCCTGCGAAATGCGCGCCGGACGCGCTACTCGCCCTGGAAATCGGAATCGGACAAGCCGGAGAGGTTGCGGGGATTTTGGCTGAACACAATTGGCGGGACATTGCGGTGCGGCGCGACTATCAGGGTATCGAGCGTTTCGTTTTCGCACGACATGGATAAAATTCTCGTTCACGGCGGTCCGCGGCTTCGCGGCAGCGTGAGGATCAGCGGTTCGAAAAATTCGGCACTGCCTATCCTCGCGGCGACTTTGCTGACCAAGGAGCCTTGCCGCATTACGCGCGTCCCCGACCTGAGCGACATTCATTACATGCTCGCGATCCTTGGTGAACTCGGCTGCGAGGTGGAGCGGGCGAGCGGAATGGTTCAAATCCGCGCCGAAGAAGTCCGCACGGTCGCGCCCTACGACATTGTTAGGAAAATGCGCGCGTCGGTTTGCGTGCTGGGGCCGCTGCTCGGGCGCGAACTCGAGGCAACGGTTTCGCTTCCCGGCGGCTGTGTGATCGGAGATCGCCCGATCGATCTGCACCTGCGCGGCTTCGAGGCGCTGGGCGCGACGGTTCGCGTTTCCGGTGGCAATGTGAAGGTCCTCGCGCCGCGCCTGAAGGGGGCGACTGTGTCGCTGCGCAGCAACTTTGGATCCACGGTCCTCGGCACCGACAATGTCATGATGGCGGCTGTGCTTGCCGAGGGCGTGACGGTGATCGACGGTGCCGCCGAGGAGCCGGAGGTGGTGGATTTGGCGAATTTTCTGAATGCGATGGGGGCGAAAATCGAAGGCGCAGGCACCCGCAAGATCACGATCCACGGCGTGAAGGAACTCCACGGCGCGGACCACGAGGTCATACCCGACCGCATCGAGGCGGGGACTTTTCTGGTAGCGGGGGCGATTTCCGGCGGGGAGGTAACTGTCACGCGCGTGAACCCGGAGCA
>JBMOIA010000252.1:0-2633 GCA_049317565.1 Terrimicrobiaceae bacterium
CTGCCATTGGGTCCGAGGAACCCGTAAATCTGACCCTCGCGCACACGCAGCCCGATGTTGTTGACCACCGTGTGCCTCCCGAAGCGCTTGGTCATTCCGCGCACATCGATGACAAACTCGGCGTCCATCGCTCAAAGGGAGAGCCGAACATCCACCGGCTGACCCGGGTGCAAGGCCTTGGCGGTTTGCGGATCGACCGAAAGTTCGACCATGAAAACAAACTTTTCCCGCATCTTGCTGCTGAAGATCACGGGCGGGGTGAATTCCGCGCGCGGCGAGATGTAGGAAATTCTCGCGGCAAACGGCTTCACGACCCCATCGATAAAAACCTCCGCCGCGCCCCCAAGGCGGAGCCTTCCCACCACACCCTGGGCCACAAACACCCGCACCTTCACATTCCCCGGCGGCAGTAGAACCACCACGGGACTCGATCCCTCCACCCAATCGCCCTCACGGTAAACCGTGTCGTGCACCAACGCCGCCTGCGGCGCGTATTGGGTTTTCTGCGAAAGGTTCCACTCCGCCCCCGCGAGAGCCGCTTCCTGCGAGCGCAGGTTTTTCTCGGCCGCCTTCACCTGTTCATCTCGCGATCCCAGTCCAGCCGTTTCCAGATCGGCTTCGAGTTGCGCCACGCGCTGCCGGTCCCCGTCCCGCTGCGCGAGGGCGATATCGAACTCCTCGCGCGAAGTGACATTCGACGCGGACAACTTCGACTGCCGTTGCAGTTCGATTTCCGACAAAACCAGCGCCGCCCTTGCCTGCGCAAGTTCCGCTTCGATCGACCGGATTTCGCTGGGACGCTGCCCCTGCCTGGCATCCTCGAGCTGCGATTTCGCCTGCTCCACCCGGGCTGCAGCCTCGTTGCGCGCCGCAACCTCCGAGGAATCATCCAGAGAAAAAAGCATCGCTCCCTGTTCCACTTCCGTCCCCCGCTCTACAAAAAGCCTCTCCAACTGCCCGCCAAACGGAGACGCCACATGCACGAATTCCCCTTCGATGTATCCTTGGACCAAAGAAGGGTCTTCGCGCCCGCACGATGCGAGAACGGCAGCAGCCGCCATCGCAGGGATGGTCCGTCGGGCAAAGCTTTTCACACCAGCCCCGATATCCCGTTGGTGCGGTCCAAAAAATGGGGTCAACCCCCCGCCGGGTCAGGCGGCAGGCTCCACCCAACGCCCGTGCTCGCGGATCAAATCCACCAAGCGGTCCACCGCCTCGGCCTGCGGGATGTTGAACTTCACCGCCGTCTTGCCGACATACAGGTTCACCTTGCCCGGCGCCCCGCCGACATACCCGAAGTCCGCGTCAGCCATTTCGCCGGGTCCGTTCACGATGCAACCCATAATCGCGATCTTCACGCCCTTGAGGTGCGAAGTCGCCGCCTTGATGCGCGCGGTCGTCTCCTGGAGGTTGAACAGTGTCCGCCCGCAACTCGGGCACGCGACATAGTCGGTCTTGAAAATCCTCACCCCGGCCGCCTGCAGGATGTTGTAGGCGATGCGGACCGACTGGCCCGGCGCCCCCTCGCCCTGCACCATCACCGCATCGCCGATCCCGTCGCACAACAACGACCCTATGTTCGCCGACGCCCTCACCAGGTTCCTTAAAAAATCCCCCTCGCCCGCACCGAATGTATCCTTGAGCAAAATGGGGTGCCGCGCATCCAGCCGCGATGCAAGCAACCGATAAGCCGCCACCACCGGCAGCGGACACCCGTCGGGAATCGAAACGAATTGGGGCTCCACTTGGGAATTCAGCTTCGCGACAGCCCCCGTATCTCGCGGATCGATTTCAACCACGCCGGATTTTTCGTAAATTATCTCGGGCTTGTAGTCGCCGAGCGCCTCGATCTTGTGCGCGAGCTTGTCCCATGTGTCCTGCCGGACCACGACGCGCACGGTTTCCCCACCACCCAACGCGACACCACTGGCCTCGAGCCGCAAGGAGGCGCGCCGCGCATAGCTGAAAGGATCGAACGGCCAATCCCCCATCTCCAGCACCCACCCGCCAGGAACCGCAATTTCCGCGATCTCGCGCGCCACCGGAATTTCATGTTCGGAATCCTCCGTGAGCGAAACGCGGATCGTGTCGCCGATCCCGTCCGCGAGGAGGCTACCGATCCCGATCGCGCTTTTGATACGGCCGTCCTCGCCGTCCCCCGCCTCGGTCACGCCGAGGTGGATCGGATAGTTCCATCCCGTCCCCTCCACGCCTTCGAGTTCCGCAAGGCGCGCCGCCAGGAGCCGGTAGGCCTGGACCATCACCTTCGGATTCGACGCCTTCATCGAGAAAACGAGGTCGTGGTAATCGAGGGACCGCGCGATGCGCGCGAACTCGAGAGCGCTCTCGACCATCCCGAGCGGCGTGTCGCCGAACCGGTTCATGATGCGGTCGCTCAGACTGCCGTGGTTCGTCCCGATGCGCATCGCGATGCCGCGTTCCTTGCAAAGCAGGACGAGCGGCGTGAACCGCTCGCGAATTCTTTCGATTTCGGCGGCGTATTCCGCGTCGGTGTATTCGCGGACATTGAATTTTTTCGAGTCGGCGAAATTCCCCGGGTTGATCCGCACCTTTTCCACCCACTTCGCCGCCTCGAGCGCGGCCTCGGGTTTGAAATGGATGTCCGCCACCAG
>JBMOIA010000253.1:0-2626 GCA_049317565.1 Terrimicrobiaceae bacterium
TGGGCGAAGCTCGAGCGGCTCGGGGCGGAATTCGAGGCCGCCATGCGCGATGCCATCAGCGGGTTGCCGCTGACTTTCCACCGGATCGGCTCGATGTTTTGCCTCTATTTTTGCGGGGGACCGGTTTGGAACCTCGGGGACGCGATGCGGTCCGACCGCGGGCGCTTTGCCAAATTTTTCCACGCCTGCTTGGACGCGGGCGTTTATTTTGCGCCGTCGCAGTTCGAGGCGGGTTTCCTCAGCACCGCCCACACTTCCGACGACCTTGCGCGTGCGTGCGAAATTTCGAAGGCCGCGCTGCGGGGTCAGTAATTCAGGACGCGGACGGGGATGGCGATGAGGGCGGCGTTGGTTTGGTTGAGGTCGCCGTTGTCCGAGATGACATTCGAGAGCGGGGTTCCGTTGACGGAGACGAGGTCCACTTTGGTCACGGCGGGCGCGGAATCCTGCGCGTGGGCGGTGGGGATGACCGGGGCTTCTTTGAACAAGTGCCCGACGAGGGCGGCGGCGATGATGGTGAGGATGGCTTTGGTGTAGGTATCGATTTTCATATGGAGAGGATTTCGGTGGGAGAATTCCACCGGGTGCGGCGTGGCGCCACAGGAAAAATCAGACGCCGGTGGTGTTGACGGCGACTTGGCGCGTGTGTGGGGCGCGGCGATGCTCGAATAGGAAAACTCCCTGCCATGTCCCCAGGACGAGTTTCCCGGCGGAGACGGGGATCGATTCGTTCGTGCGAGTGAGTGCCATGCGGATGTGGGAGGTCATGTCGTCGGGTCCCTCGTCGGTGTGGATGTAGCCCGCGCCGTCCTCGGGCACGAGGCGTTCGAAAAACATTTCGAGGTCGCGCGCTGCGGAGGGGTCGGCATTTTCGAAAATGACGAGGCTCGCGCTGGTGTGGCGGACGAAAACGGTGGCGGTGCCTTCGGAAACTCCCGAGTCGGCTGCGGCGGCGCGGACCTGGCGGGTGATTTCGTAGAGCCCCTTGCCGGATGTGCGGACTTCGAAGAACGCGGTTTTCGATGTCACCGGAGCGGTGTCAGGGGGTTTTCGGCGGGGCTTTTTTCGAGGTCTCGGCGCTCGCGGTGCGAGCGATGTTCGAGAGTCCGATGAGGTCGCCCATGATGCGGACGGCCTCGTTGCGGATCGGATCGGGTTCCGGCTTTTTCTTTTCGCCCTTTTTCTCGAGCTCCACCTCTTCGGCCTCGCCCTCCTCGTCGAGGTATTTCTTGTCGCGCTCGCGTTCGTAGTCCACGACCTCGAGTTCCTTGCGGCCGGACTTGGCGTCGTCCAGCGTGATCTGCCAAGCCTTCGCGTTGACGATGGGTCCGCGTTCGGCGCGTTCGGCCTTGCGGGCCTCTTTGCGCTGCTTGTCATCGGCGAGTTCCTTGCGGCGGATCTCCTCGTTGATGCTGATGCGGTTTTTTTCGATGCGGTCGCGGAGGCGGGCCATGTCTTCGCGGACATAGGCGAACTCGGGATCGGCCCCGACGCGGTCCGCCGAGCGGCGGCGGAGTTCGTCGAGGAAGAGGAAGGTGGTGTCCGGCGCGGAGGCAATGACCGGGGCGACCTCGTCGTATTCGAGAGGGTTGCGGAGCGAGGACTCGCCGACCTCGGGGTTGTCGGTGCGCGAGGGGAGGATGATGTCGGATTCGACGCCGTTCTTTTGGGTGGAGCCGCCGCGCACGCGGTAGAATTTCTGAATGGTGAGCTTGAGCGCGCCGGCGGGAGGGCGTTCGAGGTTGAAGAACGGGAGGGACATGGATTTGTCGAGGTCGATGACGGTTTGCACGGTTCCTTTCCCGAAGCTGCGCGTGTCGCCCACGACTACCGCGCGGCCGTAGTCCTGCAGGGCGGCTGCGAAGATTTCACTCGCCGAGGCCGAGAGGCGGTTCATGAGGACGACCATGGGGCCGTCATAGGCAACCTCCGGGTTCTTGTCGCTGTTGACGGTGATTTTCCCGTTGGTGTCCTTCGCCTGGACGACCGGGCCGCGCGGGATGAAGAGGCCGGTGAGGTTGATCGCTTCTTCCAGCGAGCCGCCGCCGTCGCGGCGGAGGTCGATGACAAGGCCTTCGATGTTTTCCTGTTTGAGGCGCTCGAGGAGTGCTTGGACATCGGCGGTGGTGCTCTTCGGTTCGCCGTTGCCGCTCATGTTCGCGTAAAACGAGGGGAGGGTGATCCATCCGATGCGGCGCACGCTGCCGTCCGGTTCGGTGACATCGAGGAGTTCGGCCTTCGCCTCTTGGTCCTTGAGTTTCACCTCGTCACGCGTGATCTCGACGATGGAACGCTTCGAGGGGTCGTCAGCATCGTTCGGGATGACCTGCAGGCGGACGAGCGAGCCTTTCGAGCCGCGGATTTTCTCGACGACCTTGTCGAGTTTCATGTCCACGACATCCTCGAATTCGTCATCGCCCTGCGCGACGGCGAGGATGCGGTCGCCCACGCGGAGGCGTCCGTCGAGGTCGGCGGGGCCGCCGGGGACGAGTTCCATGATTTTCGCGTAGCCGTCCTCGGAGCGGAGCACGGCGCCGATGCCCACGAGCGAGAGTTTCATGGAAATCTGGAAATTCTCCATATCGCTCGGGCTGAGGTATTCGGAGTGCGGGTCGTAGCTTTGCGC
>JBMOIA010000254.1:0-2624 GCA_049317565.1 Terrimicrobiaceae bacterium
CCCCTCCCCCTTTGCCCAGAGGTGCTGACGAGCCTTTGCGGGTGCTTTATCTCGGTCAGGTGAACCTGCGAAAGGGTGTGCAATATCTGCTTGAGGCGGCAAAGGAACTGCGGAACGCCGTGCGCATCGACATCGCTGGACCGATTGCGATTTCCGACAAGGCGGTGGTCGGAGCTCCCGCGAATGTGAAATTCCACGGACCGGTGACGCGGGATCGCGTGCAGCAGTTCTACAGAGCGGCGGATGTGTTTGTCCTGCCGACGATCTCGGACGGATTCGCGCTGACGCAGCTCGAGGCGATGTCGCACGGACTTCCTGTGGTGACGACGCCGAATTGTGGCGAGGTGGTGACAGATGGCGTGGATGGTTTTCTTGTTCCGGTGCGCGATGCCGGGGCTCTGGCAAAGGCGCTGCAGACGCTGGCCGATGATCCGGAGCGTCTGGAGGCGATGAAAGACGCGGCACGGGCCGTGACGGCGCGTTTCGGTTTGGAGGCGCTCGATAAAAATCTGCGAAGGCTCGAGTCGAGGCTGATGGCCGGTCGCGAGGGTTGAAAACCCCGGAGCGGGGCGTCTCGACAACACGGCGGCTTTGTTCCAGAGATTGACCGATGCTGTATCGCCGTTTGGTTTTGAATAGTTTTGCGAAGTTGCGGACGGGGCGGATGGAGGTTTCGCTGCCTGACGGGACCCAGTGTGTTTATGGAAGCGGCAAGGAGGGTGTGGAGGCGCGGATGGAAGTGCGGGATGAGAATTTTTTCAAACGGTGCGTGCTGCACGGGCCGATTGGTTTCGCGGAGGGATACATGGCGGGCGAATGGGAGACGCCCGATCTGGTGAAGGTCATCGCGTGGTTCATTCTGAATGCGGACGAGGCGGAGGGGATGCAGACGCGCACGCGCCGCGGCACGGGGCTTTTGAATCTGCTGAATTTTGCGAACCGGCTCTTTCACCTGCGCCGGCCGAACAGCCGCCAAATGAGCCGTGAGAACATCCGGGAGCACTACGATCTCAGCAACGAGTTTTTCCAACTGTGGTTGGACCCGACGATGACTTACTCGAGCGCGTATTTCGAAAAGGCCGACGAACCGCTCGAGGCCGCGCAAGTGCGCAAATACGACAAATTGTGCCGGCGACTTCATCTGGCGCCCGCGGACAGCGTGCTGGAGATCGGCTCGGGATGGGGAGGTTTCAGCATGCATGCAGCGAAGACCTACGGGTGCCGCGTGACGACAGTGACGATCTCGCAGCGGCAATACGACGAGGCGGCACGGCGGATTCGGGAGGCGGGGCTGGCTGACAGGATCCAGATTTTACTCTGCGACTACCGCGATCTGCGGGGGAAATTCGACAAGATCGCCTCGATCGAGATGCTCGAGGCGGTGGGCGAGCGGTATGTGGACGGGTATTTCGCGAAGATCGACGAATTGCTGGAGCCGCGGGGGTTGGTGGGTTTGCAGGCGATCCTGTGCCCGGACAACCAATATCCCATCCTGCGCGATGGCGTGGATTTTATTCAGAAGCATATTTTCCCGGGGTCGCTGCTGATGTGCAACGCCCGGATCGGCGAGGCGCTGCGGGCTTGCGGGGATTTGAATCTTTTCGACTACGAGGACATGGCGCCGCACTACGCACTGACGCTGCAGCGGTGGCGGGAGGTCTTCGAAGAGAGGCTCGGGGATGTGCGTGCTCTGGGCTTCGACGAGGTTTTCGTGCGGAAGTGGAGGTATTATCTTTGCTACTGCGAGGCGGCGTTTGGCACGCGGCACATCACAGTGGCGCAAATGGTTTTTTCGCGGCCGGACAATTTGGGTGTTCCGTCGGCGGTTTACAGGATTTGAGGGAGGGCATGCGATGGATGTGATTTTTCTACTGGCGGCGGGGACCGCGATGGCGATGGCGATGATGGCGGTGGTGTGGTTCTTCGCGCGGCGGATGGACAATGCGGGGATCGTGGACATTTGGTGGTCGTTCGGGTTCGCGCCGGTGGCGGTTTTTTACGGGATTTTCGGCAGCGGGCACATGATTCGGAACGGTCTGCTGGCGGCGATGGTGTGCGCGTGGAGCCTGCGCCTGGGCATGCATCTTTACAAACGCGTGATGGCCCATCATCCAGCGGAGGATGCCCGCTACACCGAGCTGCGTCGGCAGTTTCCGAAAAAGACATGGCTGATGTTTTTCGGATTTTTCCAATTGCAGGGATTACTGATCGGAGCGTTGAGCCTGCCGATCGCGCTGGCTTGCTCGAACCCGCAGGCGGGTGTGGGATTTTTTGAGATCGCGGGCGTGGCGTTGTGGCTGGCAGGGATCGGGGGCGAGGCGGTGGCGGATGCGCAGTTGCGGGCCTTCAAGGCGCACCCGGCATCGAAGGGGCGTGTGTGTGCGTTCGGACTTTGGAAATACTCGCGGCACCCGAATTATTTTTTCGAGTGGGTTGTGTGGATCGGGTATGCGGTGTTCGCGCTGGGGTCGCCGTGGGGATGGGCGGGGCTTGCCAGTCCGCTGCTGATGTTGTTTTTCCTGCTGCGTGTGACAGGAATCCCGCCATCGGAGGCGAGAGCGCTGGCGACTCGCGGAGACGAATACCGCGATTACCAACGCCGCACGAGCGTGTTTGTTCCGTGG
>JBMOIA010000255.1:0-2618 GCA_049317565.1 Terrimicrobiaceae bacterium
GAATCGTTCACCCAACGCACGCCGCCGGTCTCGCGGACAAATTCGCAACGGTGCGACGGCGGCGCGTAGCCGGCGGCCGCCTCTGCCATCTTTTCCATGTCGAGTCCGAGGGCATTGCCGATGCCTAGGGCTGCCATGATGTTTTCCGCATTGTGGATTCCCGGGAGTTTTGTGGCCGATTGGTCGAGGATGCGGCGTTCGCGGAAAAAAATCCGGGTTCCGCGCAGCGTGAAGTCGGCATCCGGGGATTGGGCGCTGAAGGTTGTTTTCCTGGAAGGCATCGGGGGGAGGTTCGAAAGCGCGTTGACCACCGCCGAGTCGGCGGAAGTTTGGTTTTCGAAAATCCGCAACTTCGCAGCGCGGTATTCCTCCATGCCCGGATAGCGGTCGAGGTGGTTCGGGCTCAGGTTCAGCCACGCCGCCACGCGCGGGCGGAATTCGCGGATCGCCTCGAGTTGGAACGAACTCACTTCAACAACCATCACATCGAGGTCCGAGCTGTTCCGGACGGCGCTGGAGAAGGGCAGGCCGATGTTGCCGCTTGCGATGGTGCGCAATCCACAGTTCTTGAGGATGTGTGTGGTCAACTCGGTGGTCGTGGTTTTTCCGTTGGTGCCGGTGATGGCGGCGACCGGGCAGGCGCACTCGCGGAAGGCGAGTTCGAGTTCGCCGATCACCGGGATGTTTTTCGAGGCGACATTCCTAACCAGCGGGACGGATGGGTCGATCCCGGGGCTGAGCACCGCAAAATCGTAGCCCGCCGGGTCCGTATCGGCGGCTGCGCCCAAGAGGACGCTAATCCCCAGAGTTTCCAGTGCCGCGGCGCGCTCGCGGATTTGCGGCGTGTCCGAGGATTCGCAAACGGTCGCGGCGGCGCCGAGGGAGCGGAGAAGTTCGGCTGCGGCAACCCCGCTTTGGCCGAGGCCCAGCACCACCGCGCTCTGTCCGTTGTATTTCATCAGCGCAATTTCAATGTCGCCAAGCCGAGCAGCGCGAAGAGGACCGACATGATCCAGAAGCGGACGATGACGGTGTTTTCCTTCCAGCCGCTGAGCTCGAAGTGGTGGTGGATGGGAGACATCTTGAAAATGCGGCGTCCAGTGAGCTTGAAGCTGGCGACCTGCAGAATGACGGACACCGCCTCGAGCACGAACACGCCGCCGACGATCACCAGCAGCAGCTCCTGTTTGCAGCAGATCGCGACGGCGCCCAGCATGCCGCCGATGGCAAGCGAACCGGTGTCGCCCATGAACACGCGCGCCGGGTGTGCGTTCCACCAGAGGAAACCCAGACACGCCCCGAGCAGGGCGACGCAAAGGACGGTCAGTTCACCCGAAAAAACCACGAACGGAACCTGCAGGTAGGAGGCTGCCTTGATATTTCCCGCGACATACGCGAGGACCGCGTAGGAGGCTGCGACAGTGGCGGTGCAGCCCGTGGCCAGGCCGTCCAATCCGTCGGTGAGGTTCACGGCGTTCGAGGTGCCGACAATGACGAGCAGGTAGAAAACGAATGTGAACCAGCCCATGCCGATGAGGAATGGTTCCTTGAAAAACGGGATGAACAGTTGCTGCGCGACCGTCGAGACTTTCGGGTTTGTGAGGAAGAAGATCGTGAAGACCCCTGCTAGAATGCATTGAAGCACGAACTTCAGTCGGCTGCTGATACCGTCGGAATTTTTTTTGCTGACCTTGAGCCAGTCGTCGTAGAGCCCGATCGCCCCGAGGAAGAGGGTGCTGAAGAGCACGAGCCAGACGAACGGATTTTCTGGCCGCGCCCAGAGCAGGGTGGAAACAAGGATCGACCCGACGAGCAGGATTCCTCCCATGGTCGGCGTGCCTTTTTTGGCCCCGTGGAGTTCGTAGAGCTTGTGGACTTCATCCGCGGTGCGGATCGGTTGGCCGAACTTGAGTGAAATCAATTTCCGGATGACGAAGTTCCCGAAAACCAGGCTCAGGATAAATGCCGTCACGCCCGCGCAAATCGCGCGGAATGTGATGTAGGAAAAAACATTCATCGCTTTGAAGAAGTCGCTTTCGATTCCGCGCGCGGTGGCCCATTCGGAAAGTGCTGAAAGGTGGTAGAGCATCAGTTTGGCAGGTTCTCGATGACGGTTTCCATCCGCGCGGAGCGGCTTCCCTTGACGAGGACGAAGTCTCCCGGCTTCGCGAGCTGGGCGAGCATGCGCGCCGCCGAGGCGGTGTCCGCAACCTCGTGGATGCGGCCGAGCCCGGCTTCGCGAGCCGCCACCGCAATGGGCGCGGCCTCGTTCCCGACGGTGATGAGAATGTCGGCCAGTTTCCCCGCGGCATTCCCGGTGCGTCGATATCCCTCGGCGGCATAGTCGCCGAGTTCGCCCATTTTTCCAAGCACGGCGATGCGGTGTCCTTGGCCCGGGAGCGAGCGCAGGGTTTGCAGCGCGGCCTCCATGGAGTCGGGGTTCGCGTTGTAGGAATCGTCGAGGTAATGGACGCCGCGGATGTCGCGGCGTTCGAGGCGTCCGGAGGCGATGCGCGTCTTGGCAAGGCCTTGCAGGCAATTCTCGAGCGTGACACCGAGTTCCAGTCCCGCGGCGACGGCGAGCAGGGCGTTCTGAACCATGTGGTCTCCGGGGACGG